>NZ_CP023049.2:2401037-2701167 GCF_002285635.2 Chryseobacterium piperi
ACATCACCCAAATTTCCAATAAAATAAGGGTCTCTCTGATTGAACTGTACGATACCCGGAAATCGGCCTTCATCTATATCCAATTCCGGATTATTTACTCTTGAAAAAACATTTTTCCGTTTTTTGGGATCTTCTCCTAATCTATAGAGAGTTACTTCTGTATTTTTTGTGTACTCCGGCGAGTCTGAATCTATCACCGGAAAGTAGGTATAAAAAAAGCTGTTATTATCTTCCAGCCATTTTACCTGTCCCACTGAGGTAGGTTCAAGGTTAGTAATTACCTGGGGATAGATATGTTTTGTTTTAACATCCATAATGATCACTTCAGAAGTTTCTTTTCCATTTTCGGATAAAGAAATAGCAATCTTACTTCCATCCCAGCTTGGACTTAGAAAATTAATCGTGAAATTATGCTTCTGTTTTGATGTGGGATCAAATGAGGAAATAAAAGCAGCCGGATCATATAAAAACTCTTCTTTTCCTTTAAATCCTTTTCTGTAATATAATTTATGAAATTTTTCGTCTCCTGCTTTTTTCAAATAGAAATACAAATCTCCACCTGTTATTTTTAGATTAGATACCTGATACCCGCTTCTTTTGTCAAATTTAAGTCTTTCATCAACAAAATACTTTTTGTAAGGTAGCTTATCCAGTATGCCATCGGCATAATCTGCCTGAGATTTCATCCAGTTTATCGTAGCCGGATCCTGTAGATCTTCCAGGTTTCTGTATTCATCAACTATTTTCGTTCCGAAATATTCATCAGTAACCGGTTTAGAAGGTGCTAAATTCGATTTTTGTGCTTGAACGAAGGCACAAGAAGCAAAATAAGCGAGGACTATAACATATGCTCTTTTCATTTATTTTTTTAACTGGAAATTTGTTTTTTTAATCTTTTATTTGGGATATATTCAATATCGTAAGGCAAAAGTAAATATATCCCATCAGATATCGAAACCCTAATTAGAAAGCCTGTAAGCAATACTCTTATAATATCTCAGCATATAATCATAAACGATCATTTCAAACAATCTTTGATTAGAGATAAACAACCTGTTGATACTCATATGAAAGATACTTTGGAAAAAACTCTGCATCGATAGCCCCAAAGATTGCTCTTGATGATGATTTAGAATACTCTGTAGTACTTCACTACTTTCTTCGATATTAGTGATAATCTCATCCCGTTCTTCTGAAAATTCTTCAGATTCTATAAATTTTAAAAACTTTGGTTTGAATTCTCTATATTTTTTATCCAGCTGGCTATTCAGTTTTTTGTCGGCATTAAACTCATTTTTAAAAGCATTATTGGAATATTTGATCCATTCCAGCCTTTCCTCAATGGTAAGGTGTAGTCTATCCAGCATTGTATCTATATAAAATAGACTGACCATAATTTTTTCTACATCTTCATAATACAGACATTGCAGAACCCATTCACTGTTTTTATGAAATAAGCTTTCAGCATCTTCTATGGTATTCTCACCATATCGTTCAATTTCCTTAGTATAAGTGTCAATTAAAACATTTGATATCTCACCGCTGTCTATATATTTTTTCAGGACCTTGTTAACCTCTTCAAGTACTGTATCATAGTATTCACTTCGGTTGAGCTTCAGTCTAAATCTCAGATGTGGCTTCGGATCATTATAACGAATAAAAAACCACTTAGAAATATAATTTTTCTCTTGAAGTGTTTGTATTAAGGAACTAAAAAGCTCTTCCAAAATAATGTCGGCCATTTTTATACCGGTATATATTTTCAGGTATAACCACTCGCTTCCGGGAATAAATTTTCTCATAGCTTCTTAATTTTCTTTATACATCGGAAAAATAAACTGGTGCATAAAATCACTGTTTTCATTATATAGAAATTCTTCAATAACAATCGATTTCAGATTTTTTATGGTATCAACGAGGACTTTGGCCAGATCATAATTTTCAAGATTAATGGTAAGTTTATTATCCGACTGCACCCATTGTATCCATTGCGGGATGTTTCTTTTTGCTCTCCATATTCTTAATTCTGACAATAGCTCCTCTTTATTATCAGCTTCGTAGCTTTCAAATATTGAAGATTGGGCGATTTCTTTTTCTGTAATTTTCCACCAGGCTTTGGAGAGAATCGCATTTTTATATTCAATTCTAGGCAAAAATTGATATATGTCTTTTAAATCCCCCCAATTAAAATAAAGTCCAGGTCTTTTATTCTGAGAGTGCAAATCACATAGGAAATGATAAACCGGTAAAGAGTTAGCCGAATAATTATGTGCATTACTTAAATACGGCTTGATCTCTTTGTTTAACCGCTTAGATCGTAAAACAATCCTATTATTTTTCAAAGAAATATACAGGTCACTGACAGGTATTTGGTGGTCGTCAGCTAGGACTGATTGGGCAAGGTATGGAATTTCATACTGCCTTAGCATAGGCCTTCTGATCACATTTCCTATTCGTGCTTCGGGCAAATGAATCACCTCAGCCAGGATACAATCAGGGTTCAGCTCTTCTTCTTTTATAGCAATTGTTTTTGTAAGGTTTTGTACTTGTGATTTTTCAGAACAAAATCTTGCAATTAAATTAGCAGCATTGCCTGATCCCAAATCTACTACCAGCTTTTCCTGATTATTTTCTGAAACCATCTCTGCAATAAAAGAAATGGTATCCGGTAAATCATCCCATTTTGCTTCAAAGTCTTTGAAATCTTCATCAAAAAGTTCAATGGAATATTTACGGTCTACCCAATTTTCCTGCAATTTTTCATTTAAAATTTGTTGGAAAGGATTAAGCTGAATTTTTACAGGTTGTTTTTCCTGAGAACCGGGCAGTACTAAGTCTTCTAAATAGGGATGAACTCCCTTGATCGGATGATCCTGTCTGTAACCTAATCCTACCTCGGTATCCAGAACATAAGCTAAAGGCATCTCCTGATTTTCAAATCTCTCCTGGAATGCTTTTTTAAACTTGTCTAAATAAGTTTCTTTTTGGGATAAGGTTATTTTGTTTAAAAATACGATGGTTTCTTTTAATCTTTTTTTCCATTCAGAAGATAAGGTTAATGTATCTCCGAAATAGAGATCGGTCTGAAAAAGATATTTTTGCTCGTATTCAATTTGGGTTTGTCCTTTCGAAATTAAAATCGATTGAATCAACTTTTCAATTTCATGATAATCTGAAGTTGAATTTCCAACATTTAAGTCTAGTTTATTTAAATGCTCTCTGATTAAAACTAAAATCTGGGTTATTTCTTTTTCTCCTATTTTGTTTAAAACAGCAATCAATACTTCTAAAAAATCAATACCTGACACATTAGGCTCCAGCTCGCTTACCAAAACCTGATTGTCTATCAGCTCTTCTACAAATTCTATAGCTTCTTCCTCTGTTATTTCTTCATTAACTAAAATAGCGGCAAGCTGCGAAATGGTTTTGCCTTGTTTTGAAAAATCTAAAATGGACTTTAATTCCTCAGAGAAAGGGGCAGAAGAAATAATATAATCTCTTTTGCCTTCAGCATACTCATATTCTATATACCGAATAGTATCACCAACGGTATAAATACTATTATTGGAATAAAATAACAGTTGATTCTTTATCGTCGGAACATTAGTAAAACAATCGGATAAGCTCACTAAGAAATGCATATCCAGTTTAGTATCTCTAATAATATTATCCTTCAATAATCGCTGTTCTTTAGCGAATGGATTGAATGTTTCCTGAGCAAACCTCCCTAATCCCACTCCGGTAAACAGACCGAAAGGAATGGAGCGTGTGCTCATTCTAATATAGTATTTTAATAGGCTATTTTTTAGCTTTTGTGATTTTTTAGGTAAGTGTTCTTTTTCTGAATTGAGCCAATCCCTGAGTTCTCCATGTAAATATGGAGAAGCAAGATAAATAGCTTCCTGAAAAACAGGATGCGTATATATTTCTTTTAAATCTACATCAGAAATCTCGTCTTTATCTGTATTCTCATGAAATTTACTGCGTGAAAATAGTGGAGTTCGAAAAATATACTCCTCGAAAAATTGATAAGGAATACGTGACATTTTATTTCTTGTTATGTTTTTTAGGTTGGTAATCGGGGTGTCCTAATTGCCAGAAGGCAAATGCAAATATATCGGACACGTTTGCATATCGTTGAACCACCGGAATATCTCCTCCATGTCCTCCCTTATAATCTATATTTAATAAAGAGGGGTTACCAGATGTATTGCTCGCTAATAATTTTGCAGAAAATTTAGCTGACTGCCATGGCGCTACTCTCGGATCATTAATTCCCGCTAATATAAGGGTGGCAGGATATTTTTGTCCTTTCTTAATATGCTGATACGAATCCATTTCCAATAATGCCGGAAATTCCAAAGGAACAACAGGATTTCCATACTCTTTCATACTCGTTTTCTGAATACCATTATTATCAAATCTGATCGTATTCAGTACTCCTGATTCCAAGATGGCCGCTTTGAATAGCTCAGGCTTTTCCGTTATCGCTCTTCCAATAGCGATGCCTCCAGCACTTGCACCCCAAATGGCAATTTTCTTTGATGACGTCAACTTCTGATCTATTACATATTCAGCACAAGCAATCAGATCTTTCCAGGTATTAGGCTTTTTGTCCTTTTGACCATCCATATGCCATTGAACTCCCTTCTCTCCACCTCCTCTTACATGGGCAACTGCAACGACACCACCCTGGGCGGCCCATAATAAATAGCTTCGGGCAAAGAAAGGTACAGCCGATTGTCCAAAGGCTCCATAACAATCTATAAGCAATGGGTTCTTTCCATTCTTTTTAAGATTTTTATTATAAATTAAAGATATTGGAACTTCTGTTCCATCATAAGACTTCACCGAAATTTCTTCTACTATAACATCTTTAAATTCAGGATATTCAATAACAGGTGCAAGATCTTCCGGTTGAAAGGTATTCGTGGAAAGATCATATTTAAAACGTTGTTCCTCATTAGCCCATCCGGAACATGTTACCCATATATCAGAAGAAGATTGTCCTTTTACCTGTAAGTCAACACTCCCTGAAGCATAAGGAAGTTTTATTAAACTATCTTTCCCGTTTTGATATAAATATAATTTTGCTTCCACCCCATTTTTAGTCGTTACATAATAAATACCATCTTTCGTAATGGCATATTGCTTCATAACCTCATCTTTTTTTTCAGGAACCAATATTTCCGGATCTTTAAAAGCTCTCGTAAGAATGTTTGTTTTGCATAGTTTATAATTAGGAGAATTATATCCTGATAAAAAATAAACATCATTTCCGGACAGTTTGATAGAGCTTACTTTACTTTCTTTATCATATAGTGGCTTCCAACTCTTTTTTCCCTGTAATAAATCTTTCTTGTCAATAAAAAACGTTTTTCTAAAGTTTTCCGCATCTACCAATATTCCAATATAGTATTGATCATTAGAATTAAAAGTCAGTACGGCAGGATATTCATCTTTACTGATTTTTAAATCAGGGTTGTTAAGATTTGAAAATACATCATGCAGATCACCCGGATTTTCACCTATTCTATAAAGAATAGACTGGGTATTTTTTCTAAATTCTTTGGATTGTAAATCAACATCCGGATAATAAACATAGAAAAAGCCGTTGTTATCATCCAGCCATTTAATTCCTCCAATATTAGAAGGATTCGTATTGATAATGGTTTGCGGATACACATATTTCTTATCAACATCCATTATAATCACTTCTGATAATTCTTTTCCTCCCTGGGTTAAAGAAATAGCGACCTTACTTCCATCCCAACTAGGACTTATAAGATTGATAACAAAGCTCTTTTTAGAGTCGTCTATTGACTTTTTTGAAGAAATGAAATTTTCCGGATCATAAAGCAATTCTTCTTTTCCATGAGCTCCGTTTTTGTAATACACTTTTGCTTCACCATCCGCAACATTTCTTTTTAAATAAAAATATCGATCATTATTGGTTATTCTTAAATCATAGACAAAGTAACCCTGTCTTTTATCAAACTCTATTCTCTTGTCTGAATAGTAGCTTCTATTCGGTATAGCAGCTAAGACAGAATTGGTATAATCCGACTGAGATTTCATCCAGCTTATGGTAGCCGGATCTTTTAAATCTTCTAAATTTCTATAATCGTCTACTATTTTAGTCCCAAAATAATCATCAGTATCCGGCTTGGAAAGTGCTAAATTTGTTTTTTGTGCATCAATAAAAGTACTAGAAACAAACTGAGCGAAAATAATAAAATGTATTCTTTTCATGTTATTTAACTCACCATACAAAGAAAGGAAATATTCTTTGACATTGACAAGAAAAAAGGCCATAGAAATGGCCTTTTTAAAAGTATATAATGTAGATCTTAATAATTATTGCCCGCCAGCTGTTTTCTGACATCATAGGCTTCCTCATTATTAAAGCTAAACATCAAAGTCAGATTCCATATGATCATGATGGCACTAAAAAAATATAGATTCAGTATAAATGCAATTCCTACATGCATCAGTATCGTTAAATATATCCAGTATTTAGAAGTTTTAGATTGCCATACAAAAAGCGGATAAGCCAGCTCTAAAATAACCGTTAGCAATCCACAAATTGTTAGAAAAATAGGATAATCCCCTAAAAAAGTAATATTATAGTTATTCGTTGCGAATGGAAGGTTGATTGCTTTCCATATATTCTCTCCATTCCACCAGTTCAGCCCGATGATCTTATCAAAGCCTGCAAAAAAGTAGACGATAGAAATATGGATTTGAAATAGCCTTTTAAAAGGCGACAAAGCTAAAGATGATACTTTAGATGGAATAATAATAAGATAAAAAAGAGAAATACTCGTAAAGTAATCAATACCATAGGTATAGTAAACATTACTCTTAGCCAATGCAATTTGTAAAAATAATAAGATGAGTGCAGACATATTCTGTTGATACCCCAATAATAGAATTCCAGCAAATAGTAAAAACGCGATTTTAAAAGATATAATTGTTATGCCGGGATCAATACCCATCTGATCAAAAAACATGATCATTTTAGGAAGGTTAATGACGTAATCCGGTATGTAAATATCAGAAACCCTATATTCAATTACTCCGTCATTGATAGAATATAGATTATTAAAATCAGGTAGTATGGACAGGAAATGAACAATCACCAGCAATGATATTGCAACTCTGAAAAATACCAGCCAAAAGTTATTCTGTTGCTTTGTGAAAAAAAAAGAGAAAATTCTGTCCATTATTTTACGTATTTCATTTCATTCGTTAAATAGAGTTCTGTTTTGTTTTTACCCCGTAAATATTCTTTTAATGTCGGATAATGATAGAGATAAACCTTGAGGTGTATATTGTATTTACCATCGTACTTATTATAAATATATTTTGATATTTCTTTTAGGACGATATCCACATACTGATCAAACATTTTATTCTTTTCATTCGTAAGTTTGTCCAGAAATAGTCTATTCAAAGAAGTAAACCTGATACTCGCCTCTTTTGTATTTAATTTAAATTTCTGAGTATCAAATATTCTTCCGTCCTTATCACAAAGGTCATACATGATAACAAAATCACTTGACACATTAGTTCCAAAAAAGCCATATCCGGTTTCAAAACCGGTATAAGAGTTAAAGACTCTTAAGGGCTTCATTTCATAAAGATGACTAATCGTATTATTTATGGCAGTATTTTTATCATATTCTTTATAATAACTGTAGAAACTATCCAGTGTTGTTTTTACGGCTGACAACAGGACTATACATATTATTGAAAGAGTAATGATTAAATAGACTCTCTTCTGTAAAATTGAATTCATATTTTTTTATAAACATCTTTATAACATAATATTTCCCGAACAATACATCTCTTTCACAAAGAATCTATTATCCGGGAAAGTATAGTAGGTATATCATTGATATTGAAAATAAACGATCATTTTGTTTCCAATTCATACTAATCAAGCTCCCATGAAAGTATGTGTTGAGAACAATACTATTTGCAATACCCGGTTATCCTTGTAAGGTTTTGATTATTTATAAGTATTAATTAGCTTTTCAAGCTTTGTCATCTTTCCGGTTCCTGTACCGGGATCTGACACAATGATTACCTGAGCATTCGTTTCAACTGTAACCTGATTATTTATAGTTCCTGGAAAAGCTGTTGCTGAAGAACCTAGTACAATAGTACTTTTATACCCTCTTAGTTCTTTAACATTCCCAGAATTAGCCTGATTGGTCATTTGAGAATTCAGGTCATCAAGTCTGCTTGAGTTCGCCTGTGTAAATGAAGACCCTACCACTACAGCTAAAGCTGCAGAAAATAAAATTGTACTTTTTTTCATGGTTAATTTAATTTTTATCCGAACCAGAATCTTGATCTCTGTCCGGTATTTTATATATTAATATTATTTAAAAAATTGAAATAAGTATTTTGCAATTCAGCAACCCTCCGGACAAGAATATTTTTATCATTCTGCCCCTTAGATTATTGCAGCCTACTTATAAGTTTTAATTAGTTTTTCAAGCTTTGTTGTCTCTCCTGTACTCGTAGTTGCATTGATCGCATAATTCTTTGTAACAAGCACACCTGCTTCAGCGGTTGCTAAAACTCCATCTATTACAAGGTTTAGATATTGCCTATAGCCCTTTATGTCCTTGGAATAATGAAACTTCCCTTTAGGTGTCGTATTCAAATCCAGATCCTGAAGTTTACTTGAATTGGCTTGTGTGAATGAAGAGCCTACAATCACTGCTAAAACAGCAGAAAATAAAATGGTACTTTTTTTCATGGTTATTTTATTTAATTTTACCTACTTTCAGTTTTTTCGTCGCTGTTTCGGTATTTCCGACATTAATTTAGAATGAAGTTTTTTAGATCTGTTAAAAACAAAGGATCAACATTTCCTTTTATCTCATAATCCTTCGGGGAAGGAATTCCTGAACCGCTAATAAATAAATGGCTTAGGCCGGGATAAAATTTAAACATGGCGGACTTATTATTTTTCAACTGATTCTTCCAAAGTGTAAAGTCTTTTTCCGTTACCTGATAATCTCTTCCCCCTTGTGCAAAAAACATAGGAACTTTTATGGATTGTACAGCTTCGAGCGGTTTATAGTCAACAAGATATTTCCAATATGTAACTGACCACCCCATTGGAAGTTCCTCGTTTGAAGCTTTTAACGTAAATTTATCCGAATTCAAAAACTCTACTTCTTTTTTCATATTATACACATCCCGATCAGAAACTGATGTAGGATCGATTTTATGAAGATATTCAAATTGCTCAACGATCAGGTTTTGTAGTGGTGTTGCATTTCCGGACATGAAAATATATTTCGAAGCACGGGCTCTCTTAGCTATTTCAGGCATCAAATAAGCACCTTGACTGTGTCCTAAAATAATAATCTGGTAATCTTTAAAGTTTTTGTTATTTTTAAAATAGTCCGAAGCATTTACAGCATCATTAATCGTTTCCTGCTCTACCGTCGACTGATCATTAAACGTTTCCGGATTCGAATATGTTCTTTTATCATATCGGTAGGAAGAAATCCCATTATTAAAGAGGTATTCAGCAATATCCTTAAATGGTTTATTTTCACCAATTGTTTCATCTCTGTCCTGAGGACCGGAACCGTGAACAAAAATCACCAGCTTCTTCTGATTGTTCTGAACAGGCTGTAAAAGAGTCCCTTTTAACTCAATACCGTCACTTTTTATATGTAAAGAATTTAAATCATCTTTTTCAAATGTTTTATGCGGAACAAAAAAGAGACCTGATATTTTATTCTCACCATCAAAGCTGATTTGAATATCCAATTTAGATTTTTCAAATTCTGAATAGTAGTAATAAATAGCATTGTCATTATTTACTTCAATCACTTTTCTGAAAGCACCAAGTTGTCCCTGCATTTGTTCAGCAATGGATTTCAGCCCTTCCGTTGAAATCTGACCTGAGACTGTAGCATTAAATAAAGAGTATGCCTTTTCAGCATTTTTTTTAATAAACAACTCTTCAATAAAAGTATTTCCAATAGCTTTTCTGTCTTGTGAAAAAAATAATACTGGCAACAGTATGAAGAGGGTCTTAAATAAATTTTTCATACGGATACAATTAATAGTTACCGTTTACTTTTATTTGTGGATTGAGATTTAGCAGATCGGCAATTAATTCATCATTACTTTCCGGGGCAATATAAATGGTATCATATCGATACTGTATGATCAATCCTTTTTTTGCCAAAGCAGGTTTATTTCCCGCCCACATCGTCTTTCCAACAGTGATTTGGCTTATATCATCAATATTTATGCTTCCCCTCAGAAAGCCTGAGCGATAAAATAACCGATTCCCTTCGATTTTATAGCCGGTATCAAAGTAAATCCACAGCAGCAAATACAAAGGAATAGCTAAAATAAGAGTGTTAAGAATTCTATCATCTTCTGATAAATAACACCCTATTACAGGAATCAAGACAAAAATTATAATGATATATATAAATCCTTTTTTATTAGCCTTATAAACTTTCATATTCTTATTTTTAACTATAACTGGTGATCAAGTCAGTATAAAGACAAGCCGTTTAATATTAATCAGCCGTACTTACTTTTGATCTATTGAATACCAGCATGAGGCGCTTAAAATTTTTAAATCTAAAATCCCGATAGGTAGGATAAAGATATAATATTAAGCCTGCACTAATTGAGAAGAAAAAGGAAAAAATTCCATGAGAGAGGATAATCATAAAATGAAAAACCAATGCTATCGCTAAAACAGTTTTCCGGTATCGCTCACTGGCAAATAAACCTAAAAACAATGATAGCTCCAGAATCAGCACGCCATACGTTAATCCACTTACGAAAAAAGAATCCTTTAAAAAATAATTAATAAAATCCAGATAGGCCGGAACTCCAAAAAGAGAATGATTAAGCCAATAATATAGCGCCGTTCCGTCTACCCATTCATTATTATCAAATTTCCCTACGGCCGCATGAAAATAGATGATCGCAACCTGAAGGCGAATTATATAAATAAAGCATATCGATATCAGATTAGTCACTTTCGCTTCTTCTTTTTTATGTTGCCAATGATTCTTTCTATTATCAAAAAAGCAAACCGGAATTAAAAGAAAAGATAAAATGCTCGCTATCTGATCACCCCCATCAATAATGGCTGCTGAATGGATAAAGCTAAAGGATATCCACCAGTGCAACAGTGAGGTAATCTTAATAAAATAGCCACTGATAACCAATGCCAGACATACAATTGCACAGCACTTCATTAGCATTAAATGATTTTCACCAAACAGATAGAAAAAACTGATTTTACTGGAAAAATCACTCTTAAGAATAGGAGCAATAAAGACTCCGGAAACTTTTTTGATGAAGATCGTGTCAACAGGGTTGATGAGAAGGGTTAGTAATGTTCCTAAAGCCATTAAACTTCTTGAAAATCCTACAACATTGGTATATGGAGAATTCTTTGCAGAAAAAGACCTAAGCTTATTTTCTATATCATTTATTTTCAACATTTCACTTTTAATTTAATAACTCTTGCAGGCATTTTAATTTTCTTTTTGGATTTACTCCAGGCCCACGGTACTATAGAATGATAGACAATTACATAATCCCCACACAAAACAGGAGTTTCTATTGGATTTTTAATTTCGATAAATCTTTTGGGAATTTCTCCCAAAAGATTTTCATTATAATTCCATGTGGTTGCAGAAAAGTTTTTCTTGTCTATAAGATTAGTAAGAACATCTGCCTCAAGGCCCAGCTTTGATACCTTCCGCGATAAACCTATATAATTCTTTATATCGGCATGCCTCTGATCAATTTTCATTAACTTATTGTTCTCTATCCGGTAAATGTAAACCTGTTCCTCTCTTGAATCTCTGGTAAAAAATGCCCATCCTTGAGGAGCATACATTAAAACTTCTTTAACGTAATCAAGATTGGACTGAACCGGGTTAAAGGGGATACTTGAAATAAAAACAATAAAAACTGTACTAAAGCCAAAAAGAGATATAATTACAGAAAAAATGATGTATTTAAAATCTGATAACTTATTCTTACTTTGTTGAAGCATCTGCAATTTCTTGGATAAACATTTCAAATTTCAATAAGTCATTGTCCATCATGCTTATGCTCTTCCCTTTCTTGTAGCTATCCAATTTTGGACCCCATAATGCAGTTTTAAAGTAAACAGCAGCTACAGCAGCGATATTAACAGTTGCACCCACTGTATTATGAACAGCTAACGCAAAATAAGCTGCGCATACTACCGCCCAGCTACAACCTGCTACTTCCATGTCATAGTTATCAGCAAGGAATCTAGCATACTTCTCATTGATCACTTCCATATCTTCCTGAGTAATCTCACGATCTCTTTCATTCAAGCTCTTAATATCCTCATCGTTCTCAAACTTATCAAGAAGAGGTTTAAGCTCTGGTGATATAATCTCAATATTGTTGTATACTTTATCCGAACCTTCAAGGAAAGCATTTTTAATCTGTGCATTATCGCCACTTAGAACCTCTTTTTTAAAGCGCTCAAAAAACTCAGGATTGTCTTTGCTTACACTAGCTGCAAATTGTTCAAATCTGTCATTAAAAATTTTGTGCTGAGCATCCGGTGCTGCAGCGATCGCCTCCCCTATGGCATCATAAGAAGAAATATTTCTTGCAAAATCTCCGTATCCGAAGAATACCGATTTAAACAATTCTTCGCCTGAATACTCCTGAGCACTTCTGGAGGTCATTCCATTAGCTACTTTGCCTACTTTCTCATTGTGATTAGTGCTGTCCATAGCATTTTCAATGTCACTAGAGCAAGATGCTAAAAATAAATTCAATGTTAACAAAACAGAAACTGTTCTCATGTTTGTTCTGATTTTTTTCATGGTAAAAATATATTATTAAATAGTTTTTTTAAGAATCGGGCAAATATATATTTTTATTCAATATACCGCAATATATATCATTAAAAAATGAATTAAAATTAACAAAACACATAATAAACACGCTTTAAACTAAATACAACCTACATTAAATTATTTATTTTTTTATAAAAACACAAATTACAATTTAAATTTTACTAAAAATAAGATCAAAACAATGAAAATAAACAACAAAAATCCGCTCACTATCTCTCATTATTTTTAATCAATAAAAAACCACTTACATTTCCGTAAGTGGTTTTTTATTGATTCCTATTTTGGAAATATTCTTAATTTAAGATTCCATTCATTTCTGTTAAAATAATTGGTTTTCCATCAGTCACAATAATCGTATGCTCATGTTGTGCCATGTATCCGCCCTTATTACCTACCATAGTCCATCCGTCTTTCAATTCCACAGCAATACTGGAAGAAGTGGAGATAAATGTTTCAATAGCCACCACAGAATTTTTCCTGAATCTCCTGTGATCAAAACGATTTTTATAATTCATCAATTCATCCGGCTGTTCATGCAGACTCCTTCCGATACCGTGCCCACCAAGGTTTCTGATAACCTTAAACCCTCTTTTCTTCGCCTCCGTTTCCATCAGCCAGCCGATATCTGCTATTTTTACACCTCCTTTGATATGATTGATCGCTTTTTCCAAAATATCCTTTGAAGCATCAACTAATTTCTGATGCTGATTAATATCTTTTCCAATGATAAATGAACCTCCGTTATCAGCCCAGAACCCATTCAGCTCTGCTGAAACATCAATATTAATCAAATCTCCTTCCTTCAGAATCCGTTGATCTGTCGGAATACCGTGACAAAATTCATTATCCACGCTGATGCAGGTCCAGCCTGGAAATCCATAAGTGAGATAAGGCGCTGATTTAGCCCCAAAGTCATCCAGTATTTTTGCTCCGTACTCATCCAGATCTTTTGTCGTCATACCTGGCTGAGCATAACGAGTCATTTCCTTTAAAGTATAGGCAACCGCCTCACTTGCTTTTTGCATTCCGATTAATTCGGATTCGTTGGTTATTGACATTCTTATATTTTAATTGATATCAGTTTCCAGTAATCTGGTAAGTGTTTTACCATAACGACTGGAAACTACAAAGTTAGTGATTTAAATATTTTATACATTAAATTAAGACAACCCTCCAAACAATACCGCAATCTTAGAGTCTGTTTTAAAAATTAAATAATAGAGAGTTTCCTTTTTGCTTTTCTCTCAGATCATACAGATTTAGCAAATGATATATGTTTTACCAAGCAATGAAAAAATTTGTGTATTCGTAGCTAAAAAATAGCCATAATGCTTTCGAATTACAATAGCCACGAATGCACGAATAAGACCATAGCCATACGAAGATTTAATTTTAGAGCTTTATAAGCTCCAAAATTAAAATTAGAATGAGCAACCACCTGTCAATAAAACAAGGAAGCTACCTCATTAATGAGGCAGCTTCCTTTATTTCCGGGTTTTCTATGATTAAGAAAATCCATCTTACGTTGTAATGGATGTACTTGTTATAGTAACACCTTTTACCTATGCTTCAGTATCTTCAACGACTACTACTGTAGCTCTTTGCTTATTTCCGGCAATCCCTGCACCAATAGCAGCACTAACAGCACCCAATAAAAGTCCGAAGAATGAAAACAATGCAAATTTAGAAAGACCTGACGCTACATCTTCTCCTACTTCTTTTGCTTTTTGTCCCGCTTCTTCTTTTACTTCTTTAATTTTTGCTTTAGCTTCATTCGTCACCTTTACCCAATTATCAACAATCTGCTCAGATTCAGCTTTGGATTTTCCGGTTCTGTGCATCACGATATTCGCTAGAGCATCACGATCAACAGCTTCAAAAGTAGCATCTCCTGATTTGAAAAGTTTTGAGAATAATGAGTCAAGTTTAGCCTGACTCTCCTGAGGGTTTTCCATAATGGAATTCGCAGTCCCTTTTACTTTTTCAGAAGCATCTTTTGATTTACTTTCCAGATTTTCAGGTCTCAATTGTTTTTTATCGGTTTGTTTAAGCAATGTTTCAGCCTCCGTTTTTAACTTCCCGATTGAAGTTTCGTTGATGTTCAGCTGATCATTGATCATATCTCCCGCTTGTGGTGCTACTGCTTTCACACCTTCACCGGCAATATCAAACCCTTTGTTGATCACAGAACCCACACCACCTACAATTTTACCTACCGAAGCGGTAATGATGTAAATATTTAAAATGGTAAGCAAACACCATGTAATAAGGCCATGTAGGGCTAAATCTGTTTTATTAACCTGGTTGGAAAACCAACCTGCAACCCAGCCACCACAAAATAAAGAAATCAACATGGTGACAATCCACCATATCAAAGCTCCCGTACCCAGTCCACTAAAAGGTTTTGCTTCTTCCAAAGGATTAATGCTTCCCAGACCAATAGCCAGCCCAAGTAAATTCAGTAATAACTGAACAGCAACGGCAATAATAACACCTGCGAAAATTGAAGTCCAAGACAGACGGTTTACAATCTCCATGAATGATCGATCATTAGTAGTTTTAATAGTTTGTTTCATAATATTTTTGTAAGGATTAATAAAAAATTTAATGTATGATTACATTAAGCTTGTTGTATTTTAAAATGAATTATACATACCGGACAAAGCCGGTAAGATTTCGTACTTTAATAAATGAGATAGACCTATATATAAATATAATATAAGGTAATAACTATGTGTTTTGTCCTTTTAGAGTACATGGTTTCAATACCTACCTCTTCACATAATAAGGACATTAAATTACATCAGTAAAAGTAATGTATAAAAAGTCGACAATTTTTTGAAATTCACTATTTATTTTAAATATGATTTAAAATATCAGAAACTCTTATCCGTTTCTTGATAGCGTTTGAATAATATATTTTTGGTTCTTACGTAAGTAGAAAAATGATGTAATTGTTATAATTAAAACAATATCTGTACCAAAAAATTTTGCAATTAATAAATATTGGCTGTTTTTTTTCAAAAAATGCAACGAAAAATATGATATTCATATATTATATTTTTTGAATTATTTATAAAGAAAAATTATAAAATCAACAACCCATAATTTATAAACTGATTCAATCAAAACATAATAAAAACCCTGCAATCCACCTGAGCGTAGTAGTTCAGGCATTCCATTATATCCATTTAAAGTTCTCTAAAAAACAAACCTTGGTTCGATTATACCAATTAAAAAAGTCAGAATATCATCTCAAAATTGACACAATTTATAGCAATTTTGAATACAGAGAAAAAAAATAAATTTTACTATTAAATACGACATCTCATGTCACTCATCATGAATATTTTAGTAAACAGAATTACCGTAACAATGATTATTATTATAAAAATCCCATCAATATATTTCTCTAATTAATGATAAAAATCTATTTTAAAAACCAGAAATGGAGCAAATATGATGAAAATATAACAACTCGGTTGATGGTATTGGTAATCTTCTTTATTTCTCCTTACTCATTATAAAGTTCTACAGTATAGAAATAAAAAAAGCACTCAAAAGAGTGCTTTTCTGTGGTCCCACCTGGACTACATGCTTGTATTTCTAATAAATAGATTATCAATTACATACAAAATGAAATTTATAACAGTGGACACTATAGAGTACACTTTTAATAAATCTATCCCTTTTTGTTTCAACAAATTTACTTATTTTGTAAGAGACAACAAAATCATTCTATTGAAAAAGCTTATTACCATTTTTAGCTTCACTAAGTTATTTCATGAAGCATATCGACAAAACTCACCTCTTGATAATTTCTTAGTACAGTTACAGGAATTAATCAATATTGATATAATTGAACTTATAGAAGCTAACAAAGCTAGAGCAAGTGAAAAGGCTAATGCATGGCAGGAAGAAGCCTATCGTAATTTTGAAAGAATAGGTAAAATAGGAATTGAGCATTCTAATGGGTTAAATTTGGACATTGAACCCAATCCATTATGGGATTGTAGTTTCATGAGGGCTCTTAGAACATTTAATGAAAGAAATTTTTATGTTGCTAATTGCTTATCTAATAAAAAAACTTTTGGAGACAACGACAATCTAATAAAATCTCAAATGAGATTAATGGTTTTTAAAAATGTTTCATTGATATTACCTTCTGATAAACCAGTAAAAGAGTCAACTAATAATACGGATTTCAGTACTGAAAGTAAAGAACCAAAATTTAGCCCAAAAATTCAGGAAAAATATTTGGATAGATTTATCAGCTCTCTTATAGTAAACACTCTTGATAATAATTCAAAAGACAATTTGATAAAACTTTTAAAAGGTGGTGATATTAAAGAACCTATAGTATTTTCATGTTCTGCTAATTCTGTTATCTATTTTTTCAGACAAATGCATGAAGAAGGAATAATATTAACCACTAAATCCATATCAAGGAAATTCATACAACAACATTTTATGTTTAAATGGAGGGGCAAGTTGGCTTTTCCAAAAGATGACAGTATCAAAAACTACCTTACACGAAGAGAACCTTCTTCGGTTTCTCATAAAATTATTTTAGTCGACTAAATACTAAAGTTTGTTAATTTTTATAACTCATACATAACACCACAATAACACTGTATTGATGGTGTCTGTAAATTCCAGTGATATTGACCACCTAATTCCTGATTAAATTGACCACTAAGAATGAAGTCAAAAAAGGTGTCTAAAAGATGGTTTAAAAATATAAAATAAATCTTTACTCTGAGCTGATTTTCTGATCAGCTTTTTTTCTTCTCATCGATTCTCCTTTAAGGTCTATTCTCAGGGAGTTGTGAACCATTCTGTCAAGTATTGCATCGGCTATTGTTTGTTCCGCAATGACTTCATGCCAGGCACTTACAGGCAGTTGCGAAGCAATAATAGTGGAACGTTTTCCGTGTCTGTCTTCTATAATCTCCATAAAATCCTGACGTTTAAGATTATCCAGGGATTGTAATCCAAAATCATCAAGGATAATAAGATCCTGCTTTTCTATTCGGTCTATCTCTTTAAGGTAAGATCCGTCTGCCTTAGCCATCTTAAGCTTTGAGAAGAGTTTGTTGATGCTGAAGTACATGACTTTATATCCCATTGTACAGGCTTTGTATCCAATGGCAGTTGCGATAAAACTTTTTCCAACTCCTGTACTGCCTGTAATAAGAATATTCTGTTTCTGTGATATAAAATCGCAGGAAGATAATCTTCCAATAGTATTCTTATCAATATTTCTGGAAGAAGAGGCCGTAATCTCTTCCATAAATGTCCTGTATCTGAACTTAGCTGTGGTAATCAATCTTTCTACCTTTCTGCTTTCCCTGTCGTCATACTCGGATTCAATCAAGTAGGCTATAAGTTCATCATTGGTATAGGAGATACTTCCTGTTTCCATTGTTGTGGAAAACGCCCTGTGCATCCCGTGGAGCTTTAAATGTTTCATTTTTTCTAATGTTGCCTGATTCATAGGTTTTGTATTAATGATTTAATTGTTAATGATTGTAGATGTTACTGATAGTATTTTCCGCCCCTTATGTTTTTGTGTTTAGGCAGTTTCTTTTCTTCAAAAAATGCATCGTCATCGGTTAGATTATCCAGCCCTCTTTCCAGAATACTTTTAATCATGGCAAGGCTGTATTTTTCATATCCCAACGCTCTTTTACAGGCATTGTCAAGTCTTATGTTGCCGATCTTTTTTGATAATGAAAGGATTCCCAGGCAGGTTTTATAGGACTGCTCAGGATGCTGTTTCTTTTCCAGGATTTTGATGATGTACTGCTCACAATATTCCCCGACAGACCTTCCCCAAGAGATAAACCGGGAGGGATTCCATTCAGTCATAAACTGATAAGATGAAGGCATATGTTCTTTTACAGTCGTATACTGATATTTAGCCAGGATTCTGTTATGGAATGCTATTCTGCGCTGGTCATAGTAAATCTCGACTGTATTTTTACTAAAAATAATGTTTACTTTTTTACCAATATAGCTGAACGGAACACTGTAATAATGCTGGTCTTTACTTAAATATACATGGCTGGTCTTATGAACGGTAGCACGTGCAGAATGCTTGAGCTGGTACATCATAGCTGGTAGTGGGGATAATGCATGTCTTTCAACCTCACGGAAAACATCAGCCCTGGAATACTTCTTTCTTTTCATGGGAGCTTCATTATATCCTTCCAGCAGGTTTTCTATAGCTTTGTTCAATGCTTCCAGGCTAAAGAAGTGATCTTTACGCAATGGAGCAAAAATGCGGGTATACACAATGCGTACCGCATTTTCAACCAAAGCCTTATCCTTGGGATGATAGGTACGCGTAGGAAGTATTGTAGTGCTATAGTGGGAAGCAAAATCCAGAAGAGAATCAGTGATGACAGGTTCGTACTTATGGCTCTTTTTTACGGCTGTACGCAGGTTATCGGTAACAATAGCTGCGGGAACTCCTCCATAATAATGCAGGGTTTTGGTAAGACTTCCAAGAAAATCTTCTTTCCCCTGGGTTCTTGTAGCTTCTACGAAGGTCATGCCACTGGCTCCAAGTATGGATACGAAGACCTCAACTTCCTGTTGTTCTCCTGTTTCTTTATTAATAATGTGAAGTTTTTTTCCTGTATAATCCACAAAAAGTTTATCCCCAGCCTTATGTTCAATATGCATGGAAGGGTTCACCTTTTTACACCATTCCCGGTAATGATGGCAAAAGCGGGAATATTGGTAGCCTGAAGGGTATTTATCTATGTATTCTTCCCATAGCAGATAACGGGTGACCCCAACACGTTTTAGTTCTTTGGATATGTAAGGAAACAACGATTCAAGTTGTTTTTTAATATTGGCCTTATCCCTTATATCGGTTGGCGGAGTCTCGAATAAATCATCTAAATCTTCATCACTCAGCTCTATCAGCTCGTCATATGTAAGCTGGTGTTCATGGAACAGGCTGATATACTTTTTAGCAGTATTGCGTGAGATACCCAGTTGTTTGCTTATCCGCAATTTACTTACCCCCTGGGTGTATAATCGTAATAATTGTTTAATGTTCAACATGTCTATTCTTTTGTTAGCCATTTGGTATTTTTTGGCTAAGTTATTCAAGACACGTTTTCTGACTTTTTTTTGGGGGTCAATTTGCTCAGGAATCAACTGATCATTTGCTCAGGATTGAGATGGTCAATTTTGAAGGATTCTACATCTGGTTATCAATTAAAGTATTAAGGCTTAATATTACAGTCATATGGATAGCATTTTTCTAATTTGCCATTTGAGTCAAAATTCAATATCCATGTTTTAGGGTCATAATAGTTATTAGAATCAGTAGAGTGTGATTCTGAAACCTTATTTATTTTTATGGATTTTAAGAAATCAGCTTTACTATCCTTGTTAAATATACAGAATATGTTACTTCTTGTCTTGTAAACATTGAAGTTTTTTACAAATTCATTTATTTGATATTCATTCTGAAATTTATAAATAGTTACTGTAAAACCTTCATATTTGTTTTGATTAGAAATGCTATTTTCAACTTCTGTTACTAAAGGCATTTCTTGGAAATATATTGCAAAAGTAGATTTATAGGAATCTGTATTTATATGTTTAGAAAATTGATTTGTTAGATTTTGAATTAAATTTTTATCATAGATTGTATTAATCTTTGTTTGAGCTTTACATGAATTCAATAAAGTAAAGCATATAAGTAATATTAGGTTTTTCATCTATTTAATTTTCCTTCATTAGTTATTGAAATAATTTTTTCACTGTCAAAACGTATTCTAAGTGCCCCATCTTTATAATATGGTGAATATAGGATAAATTTGGTTGCAGGATTGTTACCAGCAGCTTTAATATCACCTGTAGGTAGTCCCTTACTGTAAGTGAAATTTCCTGTATCCTTAAAATAGTTAACATTAAAACCACTTGGCCAAAAGGTAAAAGGGTCGGGATGACTATGTTCACTTTCAACTAAGTTGGCTCCTAATTTTACAAGAGGAACCATATCCTCAAGATGTGCTGTTCCTACAAAACTAAAATTATCATTTTTAGAGCCTGTTTAAAAAAGTAATAATAAAAAATAGTAAGGGTTAAAAGTTGCATAAAAATTGTCATTTTAGAGTTGCAAAAGAAAAAAACATCAATGTATCCAACAGACTTAACCCAAACTCAGTGGCAATTTATAAAAAAAGCATTAGATTTTGATGACAGAAAACGAAAATATGATTTGGTTGTCATTTGGAATGCTATCAGTTATTTAGTAAAAACAGGCTGTCAATGGAGACTTTTACCTCATGATTTTCCCAAATGGCAATTGGTTTATTACTATTATTCAAAATGGTCAAATCTGGAGATTTTCGATTTATTATTATCAAAATTGAGAGAGGAAGTACGACGAAACAGGGGTCAGAAAGCGCAGGCAAGTTTAGGAATTATTGACAGTCAAAGTGTTCGTTGGGGAAATAACCGTTCACTCAATGGCTTTGACGGAGGTAAAAAAATAAAAGGAATCAAGAGACACGTTGTGGTAGACAAAAATGGTTTTTTGTTAGCCGTAATGGTAAGTGTAGCCAATGTTCATGACAGTAAGGCTGCATTGTTACTGATCAAAACACTGCGATATTTACTAATTCCGCTTCAGGTAATCCTGGCGGACGGAGGTTATAGAGGAGAGATTATTGAGGAAATAAGAATTAAGTTTAATTATATCATTCAGATCGTAATGCGGAGTGACAAAAAAGTAAAAGGGTTTGAGCCAATTCATAAACGATGGATTATAGAGCGTACATTTGCTTGGTTTGATAACGATAGAAGATTATGCAGAAATTATGAACTCTTAATGGAATCCTCTGAAAACATGGTCAAATTATCCGCCATAAAATTATTACTGAATAAAATTTAAACAGACTCTTAGAATTGGTAAATAAATTTCTATTAAATTCAACATTTGAATTAGAAGATAAATAATCAAAAACATTTTGAGCTTTTTCAGTATTACCTCCAAATTTAATATAATCATAAGTAACAGTTTTAAGGCTTCCAAAGATTTCTGCTGTTACTTGCTCTGAAACAGAGTTTTTAGCTATGTAGCCTTTCTCACCAACTTCAACACCTCCATCATTGTTAGCATTAAGATTTCCATTCTTATCAAAGTTTTTCTCAGCATATATAACATCAGTTTTAGACTCTGCCATCCAAGTGAGATTACCAGATTTATCTAATTTATAAATATCCGTTGCCTGCCTTCCATCAGGGTCAATAAACCTTAAAGGATTATTCATAGCATAATTATAAGGAGACCATCTTCTAAACTCTTCACTTAAAGGGTCTGGTGAAAACCATCTACCTGCTGTATCTAAATAAGGCTGTGCATCTGGGTCACTCAAATCTATTTCTCTGAACTCTGTTATCTCCTTGGTTTTTCGATTGTATTTTACAGAACCAATATTAACAACAGCATCCATATCATGGAATTCTAAGTATTTCCCTTTGCTCAGTGTGGCAATTTTAGGATAATAACCACGGTCTTTAAAAGGATTTCCAATAGCAATATTTTTCCTTCTTCTTTCAGCTTCTTCAGGAGTAATGGAATCTCTGGTTTTCAAAACCTCATCCATATAAGGTCTCTTTCTCTCTTCTTTAGTTAGTTTAACAGGATTTACCCATTTCTTTTCAGCTTTTGGCTTAGCTTGGGGGTTCTTGACTTGAGCTTGTGTAATTCCTGCCAGAAGTACAAAGCCAGTAAGTATAATTCTTTTCATTGTCATTTGTTATTTCGTAAAGTTATTCATTAATTTTTTATTCTCATATTTCTCTCTCTCTGTTCTTAGAGAAACAAGCCAGTCTAAATACATTTCCTCTGGCATTTGTCTATATCCGATGTCATAAATATGCCCATATTCCTTTGTCATAAGCTCCATGAGTTCTTTGGCTTTTGGGTCCTGTTGAGCCTTTTTAATGTTTTCAGGATTAGTGGAACTCAAATTCTGTTTATCCATCAGCTTTTCAAACTGTGCTTTGTGTGTTTCGGCTTTCAGAATTAAGGCTTTGGCAAAGTTTGGATAAATCTCTATTGCTCTGTTTATCGTTTTTAATACAAATTCTCCATCATTATCAGGGAAATTTCTATTATATGCCTGCGCTAAATCAAATAGACATAGAGCAAGGCTTTCTTTGCTGTTCAGGGCTTTCATAAACACTCCATTTTTGATAGCATCCAAATGGATATAACCTGATGCCATCAACCACGAATCCTGAGGAAATATGCCACTTGTAAGCTCTGTATTATACCAACCATCCGATTTAATTTGATGTTTGATATAAACGTGGTTTGGTGCTAATGCCAGATTAGCCTCAACACCCAATTCCTCTGCCAGTATCTTATATAGGTATGGCATAGAATTACAGTTTCCTTTTTTAGTAGCCAGAAGTTTAGATACAAATAAGTTAGTAATATCTTTATGACCAAATACATCCTCAAAATCATAATTGAAAGGTTTGTACTGGATTACGGTATCTTTAATAGCAATTGGCAAAGTCTGGCACATGATAGAATAGACTGCTGCATATTTACTTACTTTATCCTTATCTGACTGTTTATAGGTCAAATCTCTGCTCTGAACAATATTATTTGCAAAACTCTTTAGAAAGGCTATTTCTCGGTTCAACTTGTCTGTATCTAACTTACCTTGATAGTAAGCATTTTCTACACTAAAAACAGCCTCTTTGAAACTGTATTGCTGTTTGTCATTAAGCATATTATCAATAGTTTGATAAGCATCGTTATAAAATTGGTTGCTTTGTGCCCTAACCGTTCCTGTACCAAGCCATAGAAGCAACACAGATAAAAGGTATATAGTTTTATGAGAGAAATATTTTTTCATTGCTGTTATAAATGTTTTGGGTCTATTGGGAAATACTGGGCTTTCTCGTTAGACTGCTGAGATTCTTTTTTCTTTTGTTCCTGAGCTTTTCTTAAAACTTCCTGTTGTTTCTGCTTTTGCTTTTCAGCATTAATCTGTTTCATTCTTTCAGCAAGAGCTTCACTTTTCTGCCTGTTGGCTTCACCTTTCATATTTCCTAACCACTCTTCATAAGCACCCTCAGGCATAGAAACATAACCTAAATTGTCAATATTATTAAATTGGGCTTTTGTTTCCTGTAATAGAGTCAATGCTCTTGGATAAAATCTAATGTTTTGTAGTTCCTCAGAATTTTCAAGGTTTTTAATACCTAATTGCCCTGCTACATATTCCAGTTTAGCCTGTTGAAAAGTTGATTTTAGGAGATTTGCATAAATGTTTTTGGGTGAGTATTCCAGTGCCTTGTTTAAAGTCTTTCCTACAAATTCATCCATTCCGTATTTGTGGGCATAACCATTGGCTAAATCTGCATAGAACTGGGCTAATAGCTCTTTTTTGCTTTGCTCCTTCATATAAATATCATTCTGCAAAGCTTCTGATTTTATATAGCCTGATTCCAGAATCATAGAGCTTGTAGTAAATATTCCATTGGTAAGCTCTGCATTTTGCCATTCCCCCTCTTCATCCTTAAACTTCACATAAGTATGGTTTGGAGCAAAGGCTAAATAAGATTCTGCATTCATTTCCTCTGCCAGCATCAAATAATACAAAGGCATGGAGTGACATTGTCCAGAGCCTGTTTTAAGGAGTTTGGAAACAAACATTTTGCTCCAATCCTTTGCACCCATATAATCTTCAAAATCATACTTGACAGCTTTATGCTGAACTCCTCCCAGCTTCATTCCTTTAGACAGGTATTCAAAAATCATCAAGTTTTTATCTGTATTGCTTTCAGTATCCTGCTTTCTCTCTTTCATTTTCTGTAAGAGCTGTTTTGCTGTTTTCTGAATTCCAGATTTAAACTGATTGTAATTTTGTTTATTCCCGTAAAAAGCATTCTCCACAATGAAATTGGCTTCACTTATAGAGTAATTGTCAGTATTGAGTGAGGCTAATTGATTGTAAGCATCATAATAAGATTGTGTGCCTGCCTTTCCTGAAAATGAGGGGAGGTTATAATAAGAATCTTCTAAGGCTTGTTGTCTGTAATAGTTCTCCTGTTTATTTCTGAGCTCCTCTTCCTGAGCCACCTTTCTAAAGTCTTCTTCCATCATTTTTGCATTCTGCTGCTGAATCTGTGAGCTCCTTTGATTGGATAAGCCACCATGAGGAACAGAGGGAGCAACAGACCTTGCTTCACTTCCGTAATTTGGATTTGAAAAGTTACCCAGATTGCTTGGTGCAGAAGCTTGGGAAGTAGGGAAATTTGGAATCTGTCCCAATCCATAAATACTTATACACAGCAAAGGCAAAAGCTGTAATTTTTTCATCATAGATATTAATAATTTGTGCGTTTTGGTGGTAGCAATTTTACAAAAATTTCTACAAAAGTAAAAACGGTTTCCCATCACCGTAAACATTAATGTTTACCCACTGAGCAAATATAAAAGATAATATTGACATCAATGTCAATAGACCCTAACAAATTTACATCCTATCAAAAGAATCTGGGAGAGAGGCTTAAAAGCATCAGAGAATCCAATGGGTATTCTTTGACTGACTTGGCTTCTCTATGTGATTTGGAGAAAACTGCTATTTCCAGAATTGAAAATGGCAGAACCAACATCACCTTTAAGACTGCCATTGTTCTTTGTACAGCTTTAAAAATCGAGCTTAAAGATTTTTTTGACATTTCAATAAATCAAGACCTTTAATTAAGTTCTTTTTTTCATATAATTTATTTTATCCAAATGTAGATAAGGGTAACGACAAAACTTGTCGTGTTACTAATTAATTTAAGTTATTATGAAATGATTTTTTTTCACTTCTTCTCAAACTCTCCTTTAACTTCATTCTTAGTGGTCAATTTAATCAGGAATTAGGTGGTCAATATCACTGGAATTTACAGGTTAACTCTAAAAGATGCTACAGATTCAGAATTAAAGGCTTTTAAAGACCTTCAAAAGCGTATCAATAACAAGCGTCAAAGTATGGGTAAAGTACTTGATGGACTATTTAATAAATACTTTAGGGTAGGAAACGATTTCATTGAGATTATTAGATCCAAAGTTGGAGAGACAAAGAAAGTGATGGCTTTTCCTCGAAAATTCCTTGAGTGTAGATTGTCTGAAGCTGACGAAAATGATGTTTCTCAAAGCGTTTATATTTCAAAAAAATTTAGAAATATAAAAGACGACTGGTCAATTGATGTTGAAAAAGACGCAATTGAACTTCCTATATATGATGGGGAAGATACTAACTGGTACATTCACCCTACTCAAGGAACAGAACACTGCCTAATTCATATTAAAAATGAAATGCCTGGTTATGACTACTATGGAATGCCAGAGAACGTTGCTTCTTTACCTCAACAGATCTTAGAATACAAAGCAGCCAGGTATAATATTGACAACTTTGAAAACAACCTTGTGATCGGAGGTCTCGTAGTGCTTGAAGGGAACCACACAGATGATGAGTTAAATAAAGTCGCAAGAAAAATCACAGCTCAACATACCGGTGATGGTAAGAGAGGTCGTTATGCATTTGTTTCTAATAAACAAGGTACCGCAGTAATTCATGATATGAAAAAACAGACAGATGGTGACTTCTTAGCAATGGATGAAAAAGTTGAACAAAAGATAATTAGCGCTAATAATTGGGATGCAGCACTATTCGGACAGAACATAAGTAAGGGAATAGGAAATGGCGGGAATGCTTACGTACGAACCATTTTTGATATCAAAAATAAAACAGTTATTGAACCTACTAGGGAAGTTATCATTGAAGATTTCATTATCCCATTTTTTGAGATATATGATGATTGGATGGGTACTAATTGGAGCGAAAAAGAATTTTCTTTCATTCCTGTAGTTCCAGAAAGTTTCGCTGGTGATATCGATTCTAATGCAATTCTTACTGTAGATGAAGGACGCCAAATATTAGGTAAGGATCCTTTACCTAATAATGAAGGATCTGTAATCATTTCAACTAATCAGAAAACACAAAAAAATGTACAGGATAAATAATACAGGTAGAAATACTTTGATTACTCCAGATGAAGTCAAATTCCATTCTCCCTCTGACGGTAGTGAAGGAGAAAGACTGATTTTACAAAATATTATCGTTGCTGAAGAACGTTGGATTAAATCTGAATTGGGGTATGAATTTTATGAGGATTTCATCAATAAGAAAAATATTGAAGTAACTGCACTAAATAAAGATGATCTTTTACAAAAAATTAAAGATGATTACTCTCAAGACAATACAGAATTTCCTGACCAGCTTCTGAAGGTTGGTAAAATTATTAACTCATTAGAATTTATTACAAATGACTGGTATAATAAACTTTGGAGACTGTATTTATGGAAAATTACCGCAGAATGTGTTGATGCAATGTCTATTGTTCCTAGTTGGCTTGAAACTACTAATGCAGGGCAGCAGTTCAAAAACCCTAATTCTATAGGAAGTACTGCCGGATCAGCAAGTGGGAGTGCTAAAGACGTAAAATTCAAAATGGATAATGCGGTCTTAGAAAGAATAAACCCGCTTTTTATTGCAATGCATGAATGGCTTTGTAGAAATAAAAATCATTTTCCCTTGTACAAAAAAGAGTGCCCTGGCGGCTGTAGAGATTATGAGGTAAAAACCTCAACTGTTAATGTTGGATGGGGATTAAATATATACGATGACTAATGAGCTATTATGATTATTATAAACTTGTTTGTAAGTGTGTTATAAACATTTTAAAAGGTGGGTTTTCTGATGACTTCTCCGATGACTTTGATATATAATAAATTATGACTATACAAGATATTTTAGCTTTAATTGGAATAAAGCTGCCTGATAACAGACAAAAAAGAATTACTGCTAAAGATATCAGAGATTCTTTTCAATTAATAGGTTCAAAAGTAGAAGCAGTTTCATCTGGATATAAAGACTATTTGAAAATTGCTAATACACCACCAACCAGTGGTTGGGCAAAAGGATTATACAAATTATTAGAGATTGGTGATTATATAAATCTAACACCTGCAGTTGATAATAACGGAAATCCAACAACTATAAAAGGTGAAAGTGGTAAGATTAATGAAGCTTATTTCAATGGGAGTGTTTGGACTAAATCAGAAATACAGTTACCAAAATCGGAAAATAAGATCGACACATGGCTGCCTATTTCATATACTTCAGGTAAACAAGTTATAAGATCACAAGACAATGCAATTTATGAAGCTTCTCAAAATGTGACATCTAGTGATGTTCCTGGAATCTCGCCTTTATGGATTAAAAAAGTTGGAGTAAACGTATCTCCAACTTTCAACGCAACATCTACAACTGAAGCACAAAGTGGTGAACAAATAGCGAAAAGATATGATAAGACTTTGGCTGTATTAAAATATTTTATTTCTGGTCAAGATGTTTTAGAAAAAGTATACAAAGCCTCGGATACTGATAAAAATATATTTGGAGTGGGATCAGACACAACGGGCCAACTCTTAAAAAACAATACAATTTCACCTGACAATTCCGCAGCATATTTTTCGTGGAAAAATATACCATTAAATTCATCCACAAAAAAAATCACAAAGATTGAACTAAAAGTGGTGAGATTTGGAGGCAATATAGGTGCTAATTTGTTAGGCATAAAAGACGACGGTGCAATAGACGTATTAGTAGGGGCTATGGGAACACCTTCCGGTCAGTTGGATACTTACACTTTTGATGTTTCTTCGTATAAGTATGTTTCTTATAGTTATTTCATTTACGCCTCATTTCCCGCAACAAATAATAATGAAATTAAATTTTTTTCAACAGAAGAAAAAGGTGCGGCGGCAGCTGAAAATGCTGTTATAAATTATATTAACAATGAAATTTACAAGATTGGAACTACAAGTTTTAACTGCCGTATCTCTATTGAAGGCCAAAGTAATGCTTATGGGTACGGAACAACCAACGATCTTTTAACACAATCTCCGTTTTCTTCCGTGTCTTTTGATTGGTTAAAAGCCTTTTCTCGTGTCTTTATATGGAATCCTAACACCAATTCATATGAAAATCTAAAACTAAAGACAAACAACACTGGATACTTCCAGCCGTCAGAAATAGATTGGTTTGGAGTAGAAATCGGAATAGCTTTAACGTGGTTGCAAACTCATAAATTTGGCAATCTATATATTGATAAACATTGTGAAAACGGCCAGGCAATCGCCTATTTTCAAAAAGGAAGTTCATTTTATACGTCCAGATTATTGCCCAGAAAATCAGCAGCGAATCAATGGCTGAAAGATAGAAATATAAGCGTTAATGATATTGCTTTTGTATGGATACAGGGAGAGTCGGATATGAATAATTCGCAAGCTTATTACCTCGGAGCATTAAAGAAGCTTATTTCCGATCGAATGGAAGATAAATTGATCAAAGTATCAACCAATATCATTCTTGCACAGGTTAATCCTCAAAACAAAATGTATTCAGCAAATGTTGCTACTGCAAAAGATGAATATATAGCCTTTAATAAACAAGCGAAAATTATCACATATCCAAATCTCACCTGGGACGGTGTACATCTTACAGCAGCAGGGCAGGTGGATCTAGGTTTGCAGGCGGGTTATAGTTGCTTGGAAACTGACAAATATCTTATCGGTGATATTGATGATAAAAAAAACTGGAACATATAATCTGAATGGTAAATAATGGAAAAAATAATTATTAATCTCTGGATTTTATTTGCACTCAATATGGAGGTTTTTCTCATCGTAATGGCTGACTTATGGAGTGGAGTAATGAAAGCCAAAAAAAACAATGTATCACGGTCTAGTTACGGATTCAAACGAACAGTTGAAAAGTTAGGAAGATACTATAATGTCATGTTTGCATTAGTTGTAATTGATTCTATGCAAATGACATGTATTTGGTATCTCAACGAGTTTCACAAATATAATATTCCCTTCTTTCCATTTTTAACTCTATGTGGCGCCATTGGATTAAGTCTTATTGAATTAAAATCCATTTATGAGAAGGCGGAAGATAAACAACGTTTTCATGAAGCCGGGGCTTTGATTAGTGCTATAGCCAAAAATAGAAACTTTGACCAGATTGCTAGAGACGTTAATGAATATTTGAACTCACAAAAACAAAAAAATGATGAAGAGCCTACTACTCCTACTGATTAGCATAATCTTACTTTCTTGTGGTTCCAGACTGAAGAAAATAGAGAAAAGAGAAATTAAAAATGAAAGTCAAATTTCTCTAAATAACACTTCTGAAGCAAGTTCTAAAATTACTAGAAAAGATTCTGATTTTCAAGTGTCAGATTTGACAAAAACAAGAATTTCAGTAATTCCCAGAATAGATAAATGTAATGAGTCAACCAGATCTGATAATCCAGTTAATCCCAGAACAATGACAATTAAGGATTCGAAGGGAAATGAAACAAATATTCCGGTTGATGAAAATTCAGAGATTCGCTTTGAAAATACATCTGCTCTTGATACGAGGTTAAAGAATGCAGAGCTAGAGCTTGCGACCAGCGAGAAAGAAAATATAAATCTTCAGGCTAAAAACACTGAGCTACAAAAGGAGTTAAGATCTTCTTTGGAAAGTAACAAGCCTTCATGGTGGTTATACGCTCTAATATTTATTTCAGGCGTGATATTCATCCCCTTGATAAAATACATAATAACAAAAAGAAAGATTTAAAACTATGGCATATTTTTTAGGAAAAAGAAGTTTATCTAGCCTTGAAGGAGTTCACCCTAACTTGGTAAGATTAATCAAAGAATCAATTACAAATAGTCCGGTAGACTTCACCGTAGTTGAGGGGGTGAGAACTCTAAAAAGACAGCAAGAGCTTTTTGCTCAAGGGAGAACACGACCCGGCAAAAGGGTAACTAATGCAGACGGGGTTAGAAATAAATCTAATCATCAGGTAAAGCCGGATGGATTCGGGCATGCAGTGGATATATATCCTTTTTTCTTAGGACAAGTTCAAGTCAATCACCGAGATACAATTAAAAATTTGAAATTGATTTCTGATCATATTAAAGCCACGGCTAAAAGATTAGAAATACCAATAACATGGGGAGGTGATTGGAGAAGACCTTACGATCCTCCACACTTTCAATTATAATGTCTAATTAAAAAATGAGATGTATTATCTAAAAAGCCCCCTATAAAAGGAGGCTTTTTTATTTATTAGATTAGTTTTCTTACTTAAAGACGGTTAGATTCCGTCATACTCTTTTTTTTGTGACATTGTTTTCATACGAGATGTTTCAGAAAATTTTATTCAGGTTCGTTATTGTTATTAGGAAACTGCGCGCTCTTACCTAAAACGTATACTGTAACTAATCCAATGACTGTTGTAGTTGCTAAAATTCCTCCTAACCACGGCTGGTCCAAAAGGCCTAGTGAAATAGCTCCTCCTATACAAATTAAGGAAATTACCAATCCAAAGATTTGTCCTTTTGCAGATTGTTTATTATCAGAATCTATAACTTTATTTTCCATCGATCTTCTATGTGCGCTTTGCAGCTCTGCCTCTTTCATAATTCTTTCAGCGCCATTAGGAATGATCATGTTGTATTTTTCAATATCTTCTGGTCTTGGAAGAGGACCAGAATGCATGGAAGCCTGTCTTATTGAGATAGTCCTAACTAGACTCAAGAATTTTTTCCTTTGCTCAGGAGGTAAATCATCTAAAAATTCAGGCTCTATTTCTTCTATATCCTCTTGTATTTCCTGTAAAGATAAGTCTTGTTCACTTTGGTGTTGAGTTCTTTGATCATCATGAGTCTCATTTATTTTTGCGTTTTTTGGTGTCATATGTTTTTTAATAGCAGCTTTCTAATTTTTGCTTAGCATTTCTAAGATCTTGTCCTATCATTTCCCAGTCATTTTCAATAGCTCTACGATCTGCAATTTTTTCTGTAACAGATGTGTCATAATCAAAATAACTACCTCGAAGGTTAAAGATACTTCCCATCCCTACAATAAAATTTCTTCTTGGCAATAGATAGGAGGTTTTTACTTTTCGATTGTTAAATCTTACTTTTTTCATAATATTTTGAAGTTTTTTCTACATAAATGTTCACACATTTATACAAACAAATATACAAATAGTATGCAAATTTCCAACTTTTTTGTTGCGTTTTTACTTTAACAAAGAAGGAGCCCTTCAATTGAAAGACTCCTTGGTAGTTGTTATTTTAATAATGATGATTTTCAGTAAAACTTCCCAATTAAGGGAAGTGATGATAGGATGAACATCAAATTTAAAAAAAATAAGTATAAAGGCACAAGTTTTGTTTAGTTATTTAATATTTTTTTTCACAATTCATTTATAAATTTTTACTTTCAATTTAAGATCTACAATTAATTTGTAGGTTTTTTTATTAATATAATTTTATTATATTTAAATAAATAATTTTTAGTAAAGTTGTTTTTTTTATAGGTCGCCCCTCTATGTAGGGGCTTTTTTATTTTAGAACCCTTCTTCTAATTTTTGAATTTCTTCTCTTGAAAACTCTTCCATTTCTTCAATGATCTTTTCCCTCTCATGCTTATTTAAAAACATAGCATGCTCTATTTCTCTCGACAGCATAATCGGATTCACTTGGTCAACTTTAAAAAAGAGTTCTTTCCCGGCTGATCTGTACAATACAAAATATTGCTGTGTTTTTATTTCGTAAAATAGCTTTAGTGTTTTCATGGTACAAATTAAATTATCAATTTTATTCTTTTTAAATCAGCATTTTTTCTGGAAGTCTTCCCTTTAGTATAAATATTAGTTGTATTTTCAGTAGTATGATTTGCCATTCTTTGTGATGGACTTTCAATCGGGATAATTGGGGCTGTGCTCATTTCATCTAATTTATCTAAAAATAAATGTTTTAAGCTATAGAAATCTTCAGTTACTTCAATGATTTCTCCATGGTCATCTTTTATAACCTTATCTTTAACGTGTCTTTTCCATCTTATAGAAATTTGTTTAGCACTTATAGCCACCGAACCCGGTTCTAAATTTTTTGAAAATAAAAAATCATCATTATCTTCACACAGATCAATCACTTCTTTCCAATAAGAGTAAGATGCAGGAATAATCACTTTTTTCACCCAAGTATATTGCTTTCCTTTTTTTATTAGAACTTTATACTCTTGGTTTATTAAATCGACATGCTTTTTCTGCACCCTAAACAATTCAGTTGTACGACCTCCAGAATAAAAAAATATTTTCCCATATCTGAAAAAAGTATAATATTTATCTTGAAGAAATTTAAAAACATATTTCAATTTATTTTCCGAAATAACTTCTCTTATTGTTTCTTCTTCAATTTTTTTGGAAACTCCATTAACAGGATTATTTTCACAACATCCATATTGAGTAAGTTCTTTAAAACAAGCTTGTAAATAACTTCTGGATTTATTAAAAACAGAATTAGTCAGTTCTAATTCATCCAAAATGGTTTTGATATGCCATGTTCTAACATCACTAATTAATAGTTCTGAGAAATCTAATTTATCTTTAATATTATTAACATGACCTATACATCTTTTAACTTCTTTAGCATGATTTTTTGACCAACTCGATTTAAGATTATCGTAAGCTTTTTCGAGAGCCTTTACAAATGGCATATATGGATGAAAGTAAGTTTTTCTTTCAGTCATGTAATTTTTAGATATTGGATTGAATTTCTTTTCATCCAACATTTTTTCCATTTCTTCCTTAAAAAGTTTAGCTGTTAATTTTAAAACTTGGAGATCATCACCAGAAAACTTTTTGCGATATTGAAAGCCTTTAGGATATGGATAAGCTTCTTTGTATTCTGGATCATAAAATCTGCATTCTACAAACCAGTTGCGTGGAAATTCTGAATTTGCTTTCAAAAGTAAGCAATCTTTTGGGGAAAAATAAACTTCAGTTCTTGAACAACCGTTAAGAAGTTTGATTAATTCTTTTTTTCTTTTTCTCATAATGGTAGATTTAATGTTGACGGTCATGTTGACTTTTGAACATTTTCTACCTTTGTTAAAGCTGAGTAAAAACTCGGAAACCCAATGTGGAAAAGGCTTCCGAGTAGTGGTCCCACCTGGGCTCGAACCAGGGACCACCTGATTATGAGTCAGGTGCTCTAACCAACTGAGCTATAGGACCTCAAAACTTGGTTAAATTTTGTGCTTGCAAAAATAGTAAAATTTCTTTCACTACAAAACTTTTTATTACTTTTCTTGACAAAGTTCTACCAGTACTCCATTGGTAGATTTGGGATGCAAGAATACAACTAATTTGTTATCAGCACCTTCTTTCGGCTCTTCGGAGATAAACTGAAAGCCTTCTTTTTTTAATCTTTTTATCTCTTCAAGAATATTTTCAACACCAAAAGCCAAGTGATGGATTCCTTCCCCTTTTTTACCAATGAATTTTGAGATCGGACTTTCGGGATTACTGGCTTCCAAAAGTTCTATCTTACTTTCTCCGGTTTGATAAAATGAGGTCACTACCCCTTCCCTTTCCACGGTTTCTTTTTTATAAGAGGGTTTTCCCAGGAGCTTTTCAAAAAGTTCATCTGAAACTCCTAAAGATTGTACGGCAATACCGATATGTTCTAACTTCATACGTAAAATACTATAATTAAATCGTAAATTTGAGTCACCCATCAAATTTCAAATGAGCAATTCAAACAAAAGTACTAAATTTGCATAAATTATGGAAAGTAACAGACAAAGAAAAGTAGCACAGATTATACAGGAAGATTTCGCAGAATTATTCCGCAAGCAGGCTGCAGACAGCAAACAGAACTTTTTAGTTTCCGTTTCTGATGTTAAGGTAACTGCAGACTTAGGAATTGCAAAAATCTATTTAAGCATTTTCCCTCAGGAATTCCGTTCTACTATTATGAAGGAAATCGAGGAAAACAAAACCCAATACAGAAACTTTATCGGTCAGAAAATGGCAAAACAGGTTCGTATTATTCCACAGCTTAATTTTTATCTTGACACCACTCTTGACGATGTTGAAAAACTGGAAAAAGAATTAAGAGGTGAAGGTGACAATCCTGTATTATAGATTTTGAAAAACATTGCATTTTATATCGCTTCCCGATACCTTTTAGCTAAAAAAGGGAGCACTGCGGTTACTTTTATCACATGGCTATCCGTGGGAGCTATGATGGTTGCCGTGACTGCAATGTTTGTCATTATTTCAGTTTTTTCGGGTCTTGAAGACCTTAATAAAGATCTGATCTCTAATCTTCACGCTGATCTGACGATCAAAAGTTCATCAGGAAAAACCCTGAAGAATTTACCTACAATTGAAGATGTCCTTAAAAAAAACAAAGATATTGCCAGCTTTTCAAGAGTCATTGAAGAAAAGGTGTATATCAATTATAATGGTAAAGGAGATATTGCCTATCTGAGAGGCGTTGATTCTGCATATACCATTGTCAACCCTATTGATAAAGATGTTTTCTATGGTAACTATCCGAGCTTTGAATACTCGAACGAAGTTTTAATGGAGAACTCACTGGATAACAGATTATCTATTCCCGTTGCTTCTTCAAAGGATTATGCAACGATCTTTATGCCGAAACCCGGACTGGGAATCATCAATAAAGAAGAAGATATTTACAACAAAAAAGATATTCTCGTTACCGGTATTTTCCCCGGAAAAGACCAATTGGACAGCTATATTATTTCCCCTATTGAATTAACCGAACAATTGCTGAATCTTCCTAAAAATTCAGCCTATCAGATTGTCGTTAAATTAAAAAATCCGGAAAATGCTGATGTGATGAAAGATAAGCTTCTTTCCACATTGGGCAAAAATATTGAGATCAAAACCAAAGAAGAAGAGAATGCAGCTTTCTGGAAAATGATCAATACGGAAAAGCTTTTCATTTATCTAATTTTTGCATTGGTCATCTTTATTACGACCTTTAATCTGGCAGGAGCAATTATTATCCTTCAGCTTGATAAAAAGGAACAGGCGAGATCATTGATCTCATTAGGTTTTCCATTAAGCCATTTGAGAAGAATATATTTTTATACCGGAGCTCTTATAGTGATATCAGGGATTATTTCGGGATTAATTCTGGGAACAGCACTATGCTATTTCCAATTTTACACAGAGTTTTTTAAAGCGAACGAAACACTTCCGTTCCCGGTAAAGATTGTGGGGAAAAATTACCTCATTGTATCCGTTACCGCTTCCCTATTCGGAATCATTATTTCATGGGTGTTTTCAAAGATCAGCAAAGAGTATATTACTAAAAGTTAATACTGGTAAAATTCGCTTTTTTGTACCTTTGTTTGATAATTCACAAACAAATGAAACAAATTTTATTATCTTTTTTATTGGCATTGACATGTACTCATGCATTTGCACAAATTCCTACAGGATATTACGATGGGACCACCGGATTAACAGGAACTGCCCTTAAATCAAAATTAAACCTAATTATCACCAATGGCCATCAAGATCATGGATATAATGGATTATGGACAGCCTATCAGACGACTGACCGTGATTATTTTTATGAAAATGACGGAACTATTCTGGATATGTACTCTGAAAACCCCACTGGCCCAGACCCATATAATTATACCTACGGAACAGACCGATGTGGAACCTACAGCAACGAAGGAGACTGCTACAATAGAGAGCATATTGTCCCCCAGAGCCTTTTCAATCAAGCACTACCCATGAGATCCGATATCCATTTCGTCCCTGCTACTGATGGTAAAGTAAATGGAATGAGATCCAACTATCCTTTTGGAAAAGTAGAAACAGCGTCCTACACCTCTCTGAATGGGTCTAAGGTAGGCAACTCTGCTTCTCCGGGATATTCAGGAATTGTATTTGAACCTATTGATGCTTTTAAAGGCGATATTGCCAGAATGATCCTTTATTTTGTAACAAGATACGAAACTCAACTGGTAGATTTCAGTAGTGGAAATATGCTTGGAGGTTCCCCATTTCCGGGACTTCAAACATGGGAGCTTAATCAATTATTAGCCTGGGATATTTTAGATCCTGTTTCACCGGCAGAAATTGCGCGAAACAATGCAGCCTATGATTATCAGAAAAATAGAAACCCATTTATAGACAATCCTGAATATGTCGCCTTAATTTGGGGAGCACCGGTTGTGGATACTCAAGCTCCAACCGCACCCACTGATTTAACAACCAATAATCCAACAGCCAGTTCAATTTCTTTGAACTGGACTGCAGCTACGGATGATATCGGAGTAACCGGATATGATATCTATATGGATAACACTTTAAGAACTTCCGTTTCAGGAACTACTGCTGTTATTTCAGGGTTATCTCCTTCTACAACATATAACTTTTATGTAATTGCCAGAGATGCCGGGGGGAATTCTTCCCCACAAAGCAATATTGCTACAGGAACTACTCTTGAAGAACAGGCAGGAGGAAGTTGCGGAACAGAAACATTTGAAACCATTCCAACAGCCAATGCCAACTCGTACACGAATAGAACATGGACGAATAACAGTATTTCCTGGAATGCCACATCAGCAAGAACGGATGAAACCATCAACGGAAAAGCAATCACCATCAGAAATGGAAGCCTTACAAGTTCTACCATTTCCGGAGGAATTCAAAGCCTTACTTTAACGACGCAGCGGAAATACTCTGGAAGTTCAGGAATGCTAAACGTCGAAGTGAATGGAAACATTGTAGGAACCATACCCTATAGCACAGCTATAACTACCACAACTATTGACAATATTAATGTTTCCGGAAACGCCGTCATTAAAATAATCAACCCGTCAGCAACCAATAGGGTAGCTATGGATGATCTTAGTTGGACCTGTAATTCAACATTGCGAACTATAGACGTAATGAAAAGCCAATCCGATTTCCTTGTATATCCTAACCCTATTAAGAACAATGAGCTTTTTGTAAAAGGTGATAACCTGAGCAAAATTTCAAAAGCAGAAATCTATGATCTTTCAGGAAAACTGATTGAAGTAATTGCCAATCCGTTCAAAAACGGTAATAGAATTAATTTAAAAGGTCTTACAAAAGGCAACTACATCCTTAAAACAGATGATATTTCTACGAAATTCATTGTAGAATAACTTAAAATATTTTTAATTAAAAGGCCGATTTATTCGGTCTTTTTTTTATTTTTGATAGATGGATTCCAATAAAAAATTAGGCTTAATAGGAAGAAATATTTCTTATTCTTTTTCTAAAAAATTTTTCGAAGATAAATTCCAGAAACTTATGCTGAAAGGCTTTTCTTATGACATTTTCGATCTCGGTGAGATGGAAGAAGTAGAAAGCTTATTCACAACACCAGAGCTTTTAGGCTTTAATGTAACCATTCCTTATAAGGAAAAAATCATTGACTATCTGGACGAATTAAGCGAAGAGGCACAAGTAATCGGAGCCGTGAACTGCGTATTCATCCAAAATGGAAAAAAAACCGGATACAATACGGATGCTTACGGATTTGAAAAAACCTTACTGCTTCATAAAAAACCGCATCATACATCTGCATTAATTCTTGGAAACGGAGGTGCCGCAAAAGCCGTAAAGTATGTTTTGGATAAAAATGGGATATCCTCGGAAACCGTCTCGAGGAATTCAATATTAAATTTTGATAATCTTGATGCAGAAGCTGTTCAAAAGCATAAACTCATTATTCAGACCACGCCGGTAGGTACCTTTCCCAATGTGGAAGATTGCTTAAAATTCCCATTTGAGGGACTTTCTCAGGAACATCTTATCATCGATTTAATATACAACCCTAACTACACACAATTCATTATTAATGCCTCGGAAAAAGGAGCAAAGACTGTGAATGGTTTTTACATGCTTGAACAGCAAGCAGAAAAAGCTTGGGAAATTTGGAATTTTCAAAAAAAATAACATAAATTAGTGCATTAATTGGCTTTTTAGCTATATACAACAGATATTAACGCCACTCACATAAAAGATTTGCTATGACAACAGAAAATAACCTTTCTGAAAACGAAGAAAAGAAGAATCCTATCGAAGTATCCCAAGAAGAGACCTCGGAAAACATTGTGCCTCAAGAAGAAAATCAGCATGAAGAAGCTGAGTCTATTGAAGAACATGCTGATACCGATATTTCTTTAACTGATGCCTTAAAAGAAATGGAAAAAATCATCAACACTCCTAATGCGGGTGAAGATGTAAAAAGATTCAACCAACTCAAAGAAAAAGCAAGTCATTACATCCATGATGAAGTGGAAGACAAAAAGCATGAATATGTAGAAGCTGGAAACGCTCCTGAAAATTTCAGCTTTGAGCATCCTTTACAGTCAAGACTTTCTGCACTCGTTAATATTTTCAGAGAAAAACATGACAACTTCCAAAAAGGTCAGGAAGAAGAGCAGAAAAAAAATCTGGAACACCGCCAGACCATCATTGAAAGACTTAAAAATCTGTATACCAACTCAGAACCGAACACTAACCTTTTCAAATCTATTCGTGAGATCAAAGAAGATTGGTCTAATGCAGGACAGGTAGCTAAATCTGAATTTAAAATTCTTAACAATAATTATTTCCATCACCTGAATCAGTTCTATCAGATGCTGGATCTGAATAAAGAGTTTTTGGAGCAGGAATATGGGCATAATCTTGAAAAAAGACAACATATTATTGCCCGCGCCAAAGAGTTGGAAAATGAGCCGGTAATTCAAAAAGCACTTAATGAATTACAATATCTTCATAAGCTTTGGAAAGAAGAAGCTGAGCCGGTAGCAGAAGAATTCCGCGAAAAGACATGGGAAGAGTTCAAAGAGATCTCCAATAAAATCCACGAAAGAAAATCTGAACTTTCGGCTGCTATAGAATCTGAGCAAACGGAAAACCTTGAAAAGAAAAACCAGATTATTGCAGAGATTAAAAAATTATCTGAGCCTTCTGAAACTCCTAATCATAACTATTGGCAGAATGCCATTAAAAGAGTGGAAGATTTACGTTCTGATTTCTTAAAAACAGGAAGCGTTCCAAGAAAGCTTTCCAACCAGAACTGGAATGAATTCAAAACAACGCTTAGAGGTTTTAATACAACAAAGAACAATTATTATAAATCTTTAAAAGGTTCTCAGCAAACTAACCTGGAGGAAAAATTAAAATTAATCCAGACTGCTCAGGACAATATGAATAATGAGGAGTGGGATATCGCTGTTCCTTTGTTTAAAAAGCTACAGGAAGACTGGAAAAAGATTGGCCACGTTCCTAAAAGCATGACCAATAAAATCTGGGACGAATTCCGTGACGCATGTAACACTTTCTTTAACAACTACAGAGAGAAGAGCAACGCCTCTACCGATAACTGGAAAGAAAACTATAAAAACAAAAGAGAGCTTCTCGAAGAATTGAAAACCATTTCCAATGACGAAGGAAGTATCGAGAAAATTGAAACGATCAAAACTGCCTGGAATAATATCGGGAAAGTTCCAAGAGATAAAATTTCAATCAACTCTGAATTCAATAAAACATTGAGAGAGAAGCTGAAGCTTAATAAAATCAATGAACTTGAGCTGAAGGAAGATGGCCTATCTGAAAATCAACTCACAGACAAAGCGAGAAAGATCAAGAGTCAAATTTCTGATTTAGAATCTGAAATTGTAAAATTAGAGAACAACTTATCATTCTTCAACAAGCCATCCAGAGACAATCCTTTGTTAACGGATACGTTCAATACAATCGATGAAAAGAAAGCTCATCTGGAAACTTTAAGACAAAACCTCCACAACATTATTGTTGGAGAATAATCCATAAAAAACAGTAAAAAGCGGAGCAAAGAAATTTGACTTCGCTTTTTTTTCATATCATGCAGGACGAATTATATATTAAAAGGTGTATTGAATTAGCCCAAAAAGCTTTGGGCAAAACCTATCCCAATCCTTTAGTAGGAAGTGTCATTGTACACAATAATACCATCATCGGGGAAGGCTACCATCACAAAGCCGGAGAAAGCCATGCTGAAATCAATGCCATCAATTCCGTGGCTGATCTATCGCTTATTCCGGAATCAACCATCTATGTTTCACTGGAACCCTGTGCTCATTATGGAAAAACACCTCCATGTGCTTTAAAAATCAAGGAGCTTGGATTTAAGAAGGTTGTGATTGGAGCAATGGACTCTCACGATAAGGTTAACGGAAAAGGTAAAAAAATTATTCAGGATGCAGGAATAGAGGTAATTTCCGGAATTTTAGAAAAAGAATGTATCGATCTCAATAAACGATTCTTCACCTACCACGAAAAGAAGCGTCCCTATATTATTTTAAAATGGGCAGAATCCGGGAATGGTTTTCTTGATAAAAATTTTAAACCGACTTCAATTTCGAACGCTTTAGTCAATCAGTTTGTTCACCAGCTAAGAGCAGACGAACATGCCATTTTAGTAGGTACCCAAACGGCACTTAATGACAATCCAGGTCTGACCGTCAGAAATGTTGAGGGCATTAACCCCGTTAGAGTTCTAATCGACTTTGATTTAAAGGTACCTCGTGATTTTAAGATATATAATAATGAAGCAAAGACTTTGGTCTTTAATACTATCAAAGAAGCCAGTGAAGGAAATATCCACTGGATTAAAATTGAAAAAGAACATTTCCTTTCAGATCTCATGAAAGCTTTATATCAGGAACAGATTCAGTCTGTCATTATAGAGGGTGGACGCTTTACTTTACAACAGTTTATTGATGATGATCTATGGGACGAAGCGATAGTCATCAAAAATGAAGATCTAAAACTTGGAAATGGGACAAAAGCTCCTGATTTCAGTTTTAAAGCACATACGACAGAAAGCTTCAGAGATAATACAGTATCTTTTTATTTATCAAATACAGGCAAGTAAATACTGGAATTTTAGAAATAACATTGCTCTGCATTTAAAATAACTTTACCGCCCATATGGACGGTATTTTAGACATTCTTTTTCATTTAATAAATCATTTAATACTTTTGCCTAGATAAAGCAGGTTCAACAATGATGCACGAATACAAAACCATAGACCAACCGGTCGAAAACACTTTAATAAAAGAAAAAGGGAGCAAGTTTATAGGATTTGCATACCCTGTCAATAACGAAGATGAGCTTAAGGATGCTTTGGAAAAGGTTAGAACAGAACACCCCAAGGCAACCCACCACTGCTATGCCTTCAGGATCGGTCTCAATGGAGAAAATTATCGTGCGAATGACGACGGAGAGCCTTCCGGTAGTGCCGGACTTCCGATCTACAATCAATTACTGGCTCATGAAATTACCAATGTTCTGGTTATTGTTGTCCGGTATTATGGAGGAACGAAATTAGGAGTTTCCGGTCTGGTTAAAGCTTATAAAGAATCTGCAAAATTCACCCTTGAAGAAACAGCTATCATTACCCGCGAACTGGAAACGGAAATTGAAATTCAATTCAGTTTCAGTCAACAGAATACTATCTTCACCTTACTCTCTAAATTTGATGCAAAAGTTTTAAATTTTGATGCAGATGAAAACTGTATTCTCACAGCCTCTCTGAAACTGGCTCAAAAAGAAAACATCTCAGATAAATTATCTGAGATGCAATATGTTTCTTTTGAATTTAAAGACTAATTTCTTCTTCCTCCCATCAGGATCGATACCCAATAGAGAAGTTGTGCCAGCGACCCAAGAGCTGCTACTACATACGTTCTTGCAGCCCATTTTAGGCTATCCTGTACCCCAACATATTCTTCAGGCGTTACTGTCCCTGTATCTTTCAGCCATTTCATAGCTCTGTTACTTGCGTCATATTCTACCGGAAGCGTTACAAATGCAAAAAGTGTTGTACATGCAAACAAAATAACTCCGATTGCTAAAACCGTTGTATTTCCGTTAGGATTTTCAATACTTCTGCTTGCTGCCATAATGGCAATACCTGCAATAAGAACAAACTGCATTAAATTAGAACTGATATTCACGATAGGCACTAATCTTGAACGAAGCTGCAGCATGGAATATCCTACTGCATGCTGTACCGCATGGCCACATTCGTGTGCTGCTACTGCCGCCGCAGCTGCATTCCTCTGCATGTACACTCCTTCTGAAAGATTAACTGTTTTATCGGCAGGATTATAATGATCTGTCAGTTGCCCGGGAACCGAAATTACCTGAACATCATGAATTCCGTTATCTCTTAACATTTTTTCAGCTACTTCTTTTCCTGAAAGGCCATTTCGAAGGTGTACATTGGAATAATACTCAAATTTGGACTTCAACTTTGATGAAACATACCAGCTCACCAGCATTGAAATTCCAATAATTACATAATAACCAATCATTTTAATAAGATTTTATAGATATTTTTACCCTGTAAGATGTAAAAACTGTGCCAAAGTATTACATTTTATTATTTATCTTTGCCTTTTAATTACCCCTACACAACTATGTCTAAAGTTTCAGTTCTTGAAGTAAAAACCCCGAACGAATTAAAGCAATTTGTAAAGTTCCCAATGGATTTATATAAAGGCAATCCATATTATGTTCCGTCTTTCATAAAAGATGAAATCAAAATTTGGGACGCTAAAGAAAATCCGGCATTACATTACTCAGAATCAAAACAGTATCTGGCAAAAAAAGACAATAAAATAGTAGGGAGAATAGCGGTAATTATCAATCATAAGGAAGAAAAAGAATTAGGAATCAAGAAGGTTCGTTTCGGCTGGATAGATTTTATTGATGATGAAGAGGTTTCCGATGCATTAATTCAAAAGGCAATCGAATATGCAAAGGAACACAACATCGATATGATTGAAGGGCCGATGGGATTTACCAATCTTGATAAGGCAGGAATGCTGACTATGGGGTTTGACAAATTGGCCACAATGATTGGGATATACAATCATGAATACTATCCGAAACACATGGAAAGACTAGGTCTTACCAAAGAAAAAGAATGGGTAGAGTATGAAATGAATTTTCCTAAAGTCTTACCTGAAAAAGTAGAGAAATTTAGCGGACTGATTGCTCAGAAATACAAGCTTAAGGTTTTAAGATTTAACTCGAAAGAAGAGATCTTACCTTTTGTAGAACCCATGTTTAAGCTATTGGATGAAACATACAAACATCTCTCCACTTACACTCCTATTTCGGATGAGCAGATCAAAACCTATAAGGAAAAATACTTCCCTTTCATCGACAAAAATTATGTGATTTGTGTCGTAGATGAGAACCAGCAATTGATTTCCTTTGCGATTACAATGCCTTCTTATTCAAAGGCTTTACAAAAAGCCAAAGGTAAATTATTCCCTTTTGGATGGTGGCATTTCCTTCAGGCCGGCAAGAAGAATGACCGTGCTAATTTTTACCTTATCGGCATCCATCCCGAATACCAGAGAAGAGGGGTAACCGCCATTATTTTTAAGGAGATTTTTGTTCGTTTTACCAGTATGGGAATTAATTTTGCAGAGACCAACCCTGAGCTGGAAGAAAATAAAAGTGTACAGCTTCTTTGGCAAGATTACAACCCGGTTAATCATAAAAGAAGAAGAACATACTCATTGATGATTAATAAATAAGTTGCGGGATGCGGGTTAAGAGTTTCGAGATACGAGATACGAGATGCGGAATGCGAGTTTATCAGTATCATGAAAATATTGAAAATATGACCAACATAAACCTTCTACTAATTTCAACGCGAATCACGAACCTCGTACCTCGAAACACGAAACCACGAACCCCGAATCTTGTAACCCTCTTCACATGAAACCACATCTTATTATCTTCGCAATTTTAATCGCAGGATTTATTATTTACAACTTCTTCCTTCAGTCTGAAGATGATAAAACGAACACCGTAATCAACATTCTGTACGCAAGTATTCTCTTCGGTTATATTTCATTTATGGCCTACTCTCTCCTCAAAAAAATGCGTAAATAAGCGTTATTTTTATTAATTCTAAATTACCGGTTTTTCCTATTTTAGACCTACATTTAGGCTTATTAATTTCATGCTTTCTTGTTTATTCGCTAAATTTGCAAATTGAGATAATAATGCAAAAATGAATTTACCTGAAAGTTATATTCCAATCTTAATCCAAGCCGGTGTTGCCATTGCTTTTGTAGCGGTTTCATTACTTGGAGCACATTTCTTGGGCCCACGCCAGAAGAAAGGAAATTCTGTGAAAAACCAAAGCTGGGAGTGTGGAGTTGCTGTGGAAGGAAACGCAAGAACCCCCTTTTCCATTAAGTATTTCCTGACTGCTGTATTGTTTGTCCTTTTCGATATTGAAATCGTATTTTTTTACCCTTATGCGGTTAACTTCCGGGATTTCGGATTTGAAGGATTTCTAGCCGTACTTACATTCGTCGCTATTTTCTTTGTAGGATTTATCTACGTTTGGAAACGTGGCGCGCTAGATTGGGATAAATAAAATTTTAACATTAAAAAGATTAAATGATTGAGTGGTTTTAAAACGTTATGTTTTTCAAATTTTCAAATTTTTAGTCTTTAAATATTTAATAAAAAAATGTCAGATCAAAAACCAATAATAAGAACAGATGCACCTGCTCCCGAAGGATTTGAAGGAGAAGGATTTTTCGCAACGAAACTGAGCAGTGTAATCGGGATGGCAAGAAAATTTTCTCTTTGGCCGCTACCGTTTGCGACCTCTTGTTGTGGTATCGAGTTTATGGCTACCCTGAATCCAACATTTGATGCTGCAAGATTTGGTATGGAAAGAAACTCTTTCTCACCAAGACAGGCAGACATGCTGATGGTTTGTGGAACCATATCCAAAAAATTAGGACCAGTCCTAAAAGAAGTATACACTCAGATGGCAGAGCCGAAATGGGTGGTTGCAGTAGGAGCTTGTGCTTCCAGTGGTGGTATTTTTGACACCTATTCCGTATTACAGGGAATTGACAAAATTATTCCGGTAGACGTTTACGTTCCGGGATGCCCGCCAAGACCAGAGCAGATTATTGAAGGTGTAATGCAGGTTCAGGCTCTCGCAGAAAGCGAAAGCATCAGAAGAAGAGATATGCCTGAATACCAGAAACTATTGGATTCTTATAATATAAGCAACTAACGGAAATGACAAACGAATTTGTATTAGAAGCAATAACCAGAGAATTTCCGGAGTCTGTAATTTCAAGTTCAGAGCCTTATGGAATGCTAACGGTAGAGATTAAAAAAGAGGATATCAAAAAGGTAGTTCATTACCTTAGAGATTCATCTCTTGAAATTAATTTTCTAACTGATATTTGTGGAATTCATTATCCTGAATTCCCGGAAAAAGAAATCGGAGTCATTTATCACCTGCATAATATGATGGCCAATTTCAGAATACGTCTTAAAGTATTTATGCCGAGAGAAAATGTAGAAGTTGATTCTTTAACGGAATTATATGCCGGAGCCAACTGGATGGAGAGAGAAACTTTTGATTTCTATGGAATCAAATTTAAAGGACACCCGGATCTGAGAGCTATTCTAAATATGGAAGATCTTGGATACCACCCAATGCTGAAGGAATATCGTCTTGAAGATGGTACAAGAACAGACAAGGACGACAGCATGTTCGGAAGATAAAAAAGGAATATAAATGATTAATGATGATTGGTTAATGATCAATTATCGCTTATCAATTATCAATTATATATTATGAAAGATAACTCATTATCTAATATACTTAACCAATACGAAAGTAAGGAACAGATTGATGGTCAATTATACACCCTCAATTTAGGACCTACCCACCCTGCTACGCATGGGATTTTCCAGAATGTCTTAACGATGGATGGAGAAAGAATCCTTCATGCCGAGCAAACAGTAGGTTATATCCACAGAGCATTTGAAAAGATTTCTGAAAGAAGAAATTTCACTCAGATCACTACCCTTACCGACCGTATGAACTACTGCTCTGCTCCTATCAACAACTTAGGATGGCATATGACGGTAGAGAAACTAATCGGGATTGAAGTACCTAAGCGTGTAGATTATATCCGTGTAATTCTTATGGAATTAGCAAGAATCGGAGATCACTTAATCTGTAACGGGGTAACAGGTATGGATGCCGGAGCCATTACTGGTCTTACGTATATGTTCATCGAAAGAGAACGTATCTATGATATTTATGAACAGATCTGCGGAGCAAGGATGACAACCAATATGGGAAGAATCGGAGGTTTCGAAAGAGATTTGACCCCAAAATGTCATGAATTAATCAAAGATTTCCTTAAAACATTCCCTAAGAAGTTTGCTGAATTCGGTCAATTACTGGAAAGAAACAGGATCTTCATGGACAGAACGATCGGCGCAGGAGGAATTTCTGCAGAGCGTGCTTTGAGCTATGGATTTACAGGTCCTAACCTACGTGCAACAGGAGTAGATTATGATGTAAGAGTAGCACAACCGTATTCATCTTATAACGATTTCGACTTTATTATTCCTGTAGGAACTTCCGGAGATACTTACGACCGTTTTATGGTTCGCCAACAGGAGATTTGGGAATCCCTTAAAATAATCGAGCAGGCATATAACAATCTTCCGGAAGGAGATTTCCATGCTGATGTTCCTGATTTTTACCTTCCTGAAAAAGCTGATGTATATACCAAAATGGAAGCATTGATCTACCATTTCAAAATTGTAATGGGAGAAACTGAAATCCCTAAAGGTGAAGTATACCATGCCGTGGAAGGAGGAAATGGAGAGTTAGGATTTTATTTAGTGAGTGACGGAGGTAGAACACCTTACAGACTACACTTTAGAAGACCATGTTTTATCTACTACCAGGCTTACCCTGAAATGATTACAGGTTCTGTAATTTCAGATGCGATTGTAACCATGTGTAGTATGAATATTATTGCGGGAGAATTAGACGCATAATAAGAAGTTAGAATAAAGATGAAAGAATAAAGACTTTCATCAACCCAATATAAAACGAATTTAGAATATTGAATTTAAGAATCTTTTTTCTTTGTTCTTTACTCTTTAATCTTAGAGATAAAAAATGAGCGAAACAATAGCTTTTAAACCGGAAAGTTTAGAACAAGTACATAAAATTATCGCAAGATATCCCGAAGGAAGACAAAAGTCTGCTCTTCTTCCTGTTCTGCATATAGCACAGAAAGAATTTGGAGGCTGGCTTGATGTTCCTGTAATGGATTATGTTGCAGAATTGTTGAGTATACAGCCAATTGAAGTATATGAAGTAGCTACTTTTTATACGATGTTCAATATGAAACCAGTTGGTAAATATGTTTTAGAGGTTTGCAGAACCGGACCTTGTATGGTTCGTGGAAGCGAAAAAATTCTGAATCATATCAGAACTAAGCTGAACATTAAGGATGGAGAAACTACTGAAGATGGTATGTTCACATTAAAGCCGGCTGAATGTCTGGGGGCATGCGGATATGCACCGATGATGCAGTTGGGGAAATTCTTTCATGAAAATTTAACGATAGAAAAGGTAGACGAAATCCTGGATCTTTGCAGAGAGGGACGAGTAGCTTTGGATTAATTAAAATATACGATGAGTAAAAAGCTTTTACTTAAAGACGCACATATAGAAGGTATTCGCTATTTCGAAACTTACCGTAAACACGGAGGTTATGAAGCAGCAGAAAAAGCCTTGAAGATGACACCCGAGGAGATTTTGGAAGAAGTAAAAACTTCAGGACTTCGTGGTCGTGGTGGCGCAGGGTTTCCTACAGGGATGAAATGGAGCTTTCTGGCAAAACCAGAAGGAGTTCCAAGACACCTGGTAGTGAATGCAGATGAATCTGAACCCGGAACTTTTAAAGACAGATACCTGATGGAGTTTCTTCCTCATCTTTTGATAGAGGGAATGCTTATTTCATCTTTCTGTTTAGGTTCCAATACATCTTACATCTACATCCGTGGAGAATATTCATGGATTCCGGATATTCTGGAAGAAGCCATTGAAGAGGCTAAAGCAGCTGGATTTTTAGGTAAAAACATCTTAGGAACAGGTTTCGATCTTGAAATTTATGTTCAAAGAGGTGGTGGAGCTTATATCTGTGGAGAAGAAACAGCATTGCTTGAATCCCTTGAAGGTAAAAGAGGTAATCCTAGATTAAAACCTCCATTCCCTGCTGTAAAAGGACTTTGGGAAAGACCTACAGTGGTAAATAACGTTGAATCTATTGCAGCTGTAGTTCCGATCATTAATATCACCGGAGCTGAATTTGCTAAAATAGGCGTTGGAAGATCTACAGGTACCAAGTTAATTTCTGCATGCGGAAATATTAACAAACCCGGAGTGTATGAAATCGATATGACGATCACCGTTGAAGAGTTCATTTATTCAGATGAGTATTGTGGAGGTATTCCGAACGGAAAAAGATTAAAAGCCTGTATTCCGGGTGGAAGTTCTGTTCCTATCGTTCCTGCTAACTTATTACTGAGAACCGTAAACGGAGAACCTAGATATATGAATTATGAATCCTTGGCTGATGGTGGTTTTGCTACCGGAACAATGATGGGTTCAGGAGGTTTCATTGTTTTAGATGAAGACCAGTGTATCGTGGAACATACCATGACTTTAGCGAGATTTTATAATCACGAAAGTTGCGGACAATGTACACCTTGTCGTGAAGGAACGGGATGGATGTATAAAATTTTAAAGAAAATTGAAAACGGACAAGGGAAAATGGAAGACATCGATTTACTTTGGGATATCCAGAGAAAAATCGAAGGAAACACAATTTGTCCTTTAGGAGATGCGGCAGCATGGCCTGTAGCAGCAGCAATACGCCATTTCAGAGATGAATTTGAGTGGCACATCAAGAATCCGGAATTAAGCTTAACGCAAAACTATGGATTGGCTAATTATGCAGATCCTATTCCAGTTGTTGAAAAAAACGCATAGATGAAAAAATTATTTGTTGTTGGCTTAATGATGTCAAACTTTGTTTTCGGACAAAAAGAGAAGGACACTGTACTGGTAGAAAGAAGCTTAGAATCGTTTACCACTCCTAAAAAACAAAAGCCTGAACCACTATCCAAAAAAGGTCAGATGTTTGTTTTCTTTGGATGGAACAGAGCAGCCTACAGTAAGTCTGATATCCGTTTCACTGGAAGTGACTATAATTTCCAGTTGAATAACGTATCAGCTCAGGACAGACCTACAAAATTTGGGATTGTTTATATAAACCCTGCATGGTTTACTGTGGTACAGTATAATTTCAGAGCAGGTTACTTTATCAAAGATAATCTTGCCCTTGTTTTGGGAATTGACCACATGAAATATGTAATGGATCAGAATCAGACCGTTAATTTCAAAGGCCATATCTCAGATCCTAAATATGCAGGAATGGTAGAGAACGGACAGGTAAACCTGGCAGATGAGCAGTTTCTTACTTTTGAGCATACGGATGGACTTAATTATGAAAATTTAGGTCTTGAAAAATATCAAAGCCTTATCAACAAGAAAAACGTTGACTTGGTTTGGTCTTATGGAGCCGGAATCGGATTTATGTTTCCGAAAAGTAATGTAAAGCTTTTTGGTAATGAAAGAAGTGACCGTTTTCATGTAGCAGGGATGGGAACCGATGTAAGAGCCAGTCTTAACTTAGTTCTTTGGAACCACTGGATGGTAAGATTAGAAGGAAAAGCCGGTTATATTAATATGTGGGATATTAAGACTACATTAAATAATAAGCCAGACAAAGCCCAACAGGATTTCGTTTTCGGACAAGTCCTTGCAGGAATTGGATATACATTTAATACGAAAAAATATAAATAACAAAGCCTATTGCTTAATGCATAAAGCTTAAAGCATACAACATGAGCGAAGAAGTTAAAAAATTCAAAATAACTATAGACGGACAGACTGCTGAAGTTTTTCCTGGGACTTCCATTCTGGAGGCGGCCAGACAAATCGGTGGGAAATCTGTACCTCCAGCAATGTGCTACTACAGCAAATTGGAAACAAGCGGAGGTAGATGTAGAACATGTTTAGTGGAAGTTTCTAAAGGATCTGAAGCAGATCCGCGTCCTATGCCTAAATTAGTGGCAAGCTGCAGAACTAATGTAATGGATGGGATGGAAGTAAAAAATCTTACTTCTGACAAAGCTCAGGAAGGTAGAAAAGCGGTTACTGAATTCTTATTGGTCAACCACCCGCTAGACTGCCCTATCTGTGATCAGGCCGGAGAATGTCATCTTCAGGATCTGGGATATGAACATGGAGTTGAAGGAACCAGAACTGAGTTTGAAAGAAACACATACGAAGCTGACGACCTTGGTCCGAATATTAAATTGAATATGAACCGTTGTATTCTTTGTGCAAGATGTGTGCTTACTGCTAATCAGCTTACTGAAACAAGAGAGCACGGAATTCTTTTCAGAGGGGATCACGCTGAAATTTCAACATACCTGAATAAAGCGTTAGATAATGATTACATTGGAAACATTATCGATGTTTGTCCGGTAGGAGCTTTAACAGACAAAACGGCTCGTTTTGCAAGCAGAGTATGGTTTACAAGCCCTATGAATGCGACTTGTAAATGTGAAAAATGTTCAGGAAAAGCTGTTCTTTGGATGAAAGGTGACGAAATTGTAAGAGTTACTGCAAGAAAAGATCAGTGGGGAGAAGTTGAAGAATTCATCTGTGATACTTGTCGTTTTGATAGAAAAGAATTAAAATTCTGGAATATTGAAGGACCTAGACATATCGACAGACATTCTGTGATTTCATTGAACCATTATGAAAAACCTAAGGATGAGCTAAGAGTTTTAGACAATCCGATGGCTAAAGAAATCAGCGAAAAAGACGAAAAATAAAATTTGAAAATTTGATAATGAGTTAGTTAATATGTTAAAAAGACTTTTCATCTTCTAACATTTAACCTCTACTATCTAACATCTAATATAAAAAATGGATTTACTTACATTTAAAGTGATACTTGTACTAGCGCTTTTCTTACTTTCATTAACGATAGCAGCCTACTCTACCTGGGCAGAAAGAAAAGTAGCCTCTATTATGCAGGATAGAATCGGGCCTAACAGAGCAGGACCTTTCGGATTATTGCAGCCACTTGCTGACGGTGGTAAATTCTTCTTTAAAGAAGACTTTACTCCTGCCAATGCAGAAAAATTCCTTTTCGTAGTTGGACCGGCATTGGTTATGTTCATCTCACTTATTACAGGAGCAGTTATTCCTTGGGGTAAAAGCTTAAATATCGGAGGTGTCTCTTATGATCTTCAGGTTGCGAATATTGATGTGGGTGTATTATTCATTATCGGGATGGCTTCAATCGGAGTTTACGGAATCATGATCGGAGGTTGGGCTTCTAACAATAAATACTCATTATTAGGTGCGATCCGTGCTTCTTCACAGATGATTTCTTACGAATTGGCAATGGGATTAGCTTTACTTTCTATCATTATGATGTCAGGAAGTTTAGATTTAAAAGTAATTACTGAAACTCAGACTACAGGGAAACTTTGGGGGCTTATTCATATCGACGGGATGAACTGGAATATTTTCTACCAGCCGTTAGCCTTTCTTATTTTCATGGTAGCTGCGTTGGCAGAAACCAATAGACACCCTTTCGATTTACCTGAGTGTGAATCTGAACTGGTAACCGGATATTCTACGGAATATTCATCAATGAAGCTGGGATTGTATATGTTTGGGGAATACGTGAACATGTTTATTTCAAATGCGTTTATGGTTGTTCTTTTCTTTGGAGGATATAATTATCCGGGAATTGAATGGGTAACCGAGCATTGGGGAGAGAACACTGCCGGAATTTTGAGTATTGTAGCCTTTTTAGCTAAAACAATTATCGGAATCCTTATCTTTATGTGGATCAGATGGACACTTCCAAGATTCAGATATGATCAGCTGATGCACTTAGGATGGAAAACATTAATTCCATTGGCAGTATTGAACCTAATTGTTACCGGTGCTTTAATTTTAGCATTTGGACACTAAAAAATTTGATAATTTGAAAATGAGTTGATGTGATAATGGTGATGATGTCATATAACATCTATCTTCCGGCTCCATCTTCTAACATTTAATAATAAAAAAAATGAAACTTACTAATAGATCAAAAGTTGTTTCTAACAAAGAAATGACCCTTGCTGAGAAAATCTATTTACCTGCGATTTTCAAAGGTATGGGGATTACATTCAAGCATGCTGTAAGAACCGTGGTAAAGGGTGCTCCTGCCGTTTATGCATATCCGGAAGTACAGAAACCAAGAGCTAAAGTATGGCGTGGTCATCATGTTCTTAAAAGAGATGAAGAAGGCAGAGAAAGATGTACAGCTTGCGGACTTTGTGCTGTTGCATGTCCTGCAGAAGCCATTACGATGACCGCTTCTGAAAGAACTAAAGAAGAAAAACACCTTTACAGAGAAGAAAAGTATGCTTCAGTATATGAAATCAATATGCTAAGATGTATTTTCTGCGGAATGTGTGAGGAAGCTTGTCCAAAGTCAGCCATCTATTTAACAGACAGATTGGTGGACGTGGAAACTAACAGAGGTTCTTTTATCTATGGAAAAGATAAATTAGTAGAAAAGATTAATGAAAGGATTGACATTACAGCAAGACAATCCGAGAAACAAAAAAATGCGGTAAAATAATGGATCAGTTTTTATTTTTCTTGGTGGCTTTCTTAGCAGTAGCAAGTGCGGTTTATTTTGTATTTGCAAAAAATCCTTTATATGCTATTTTGTCATTAATTGTTACAATGTTTTCAATTGCCGGAATGTACATTCTTTTGAATGCCCAGTTCCTGGCAATCATTCAGATTATAGTATATGCCGGAGCAATCATGGTATTATTCCTTTATATCCTTATGATGCTTAACCTTAATAAAACAGACGAAAGTAAAAAGAACAATACTTTAAAATTTGTTGGAGTTTTTACTGCCGGTCTTTTATTAATAGGGATCTTAGGAGTGTTCAGAGGAATACAGGACAATCATATTGTACTGGAAAATGTGGACAGAGGCGTTGGTCTTACTAAAACTCTGGGTAGACTTTTGTTTAATGAATATGTTTTACCGTTTGAGCTTGCTTCCATCCTTATTTTGGCAGGTATTGTAGGTGCGGTATTAATCGGTAAAAAAGATTTATAAAATTATGGGAGAAGTAAATACATTTATACAAAGCGTCCCTCTGAATTATTTCATCATTCTTTCTTCAGTATTATTCTGTTTGGGAGTGTTGGGAGTATTGCTGAGAAAAAATGCTATTGTAATTTTGGGTTGTGTAGAGCTTATGCTTAATTCTGTAAACCTTTTATTGGCTGCTTTTTCAGCATATAAAGGAAATAGCGACGGACAACTTTTAGTTTTCTTCATTATGGTGGTTGCTGCTGCGGAAGTAGCAGTAGGTTTGGCAATTATTGCTATGCTATATAGAAATACCCGTTCTGTAGATGTGAGTATATTTAATAAATTAAGAGGATAAGGAATGGAAAATTTAGTGTATGCAATAATACTTTTACCACTTTTAGGGTTTCTTATTAACGGTTTATTTGGGAAGAATCTTCCAAAAATATTGGTAGGTGGGTTAGCAACTGCGGTGGTCTTCGGATCTTTCTGCATCGCTGTCAGCCTTTTCATGAATTTCAATTCTGAAAGCCAGCCAGTAATCGTAAAAGCTTTTGAATGGTTTAGAGTCAACGGAGTTCAAATCAATTTTGGATTCCAGATCGATCAGTTATCGTTAATGATGATTATGATCATTACAGGTATCGGATCATTAATTCACCTGTACTCTATCGGATATATGAGTCATGATAAAGGGTTCTATAAGTTTTTTACTTATCTGAATCTTTTCATCTTCTCCATGTTACTTTTAGTAATGGGAAGCAATTACCTGATCCTTTTCATTGGATGGGAAGGGGTAGGTTTATGTTCTTACCTGTTGATCGGATTCTGGTTTACAAACGAGGAATATGGTAAGGCAGCAAGAAAGGCATTCATCATGAACAGAATCGGTGACCTTGGTTTACTGATCGGTATTTTCATGATTGCTTCTCAAACCAATGCTATCGATTATCTTTCAGTAGCTCAGAATGCTTCAAAATTTGAATTAGACGGAACAGTAATTATCTTTATTACAGCGAGTTTATTTATTGGTGCTACCGGTAAATCTGCTCAGGTTCCTTTATATACATGGTTACCGGATGCGATGGCAGGTCCGACACCGGTTTCTGCGTTAATTCACGCAGCAACGATGGTTACGGCAGGGATTTATTTAGTAGTAAGATCTAACTTCTTATTTACTTTAGCTCCAACTGTTCAGGGCGGAATTCTATGGATAGGATTCTTAACTGCAGCATTGGCAGGTTTCTATGCACTTCGTCAAAACGACATTAAAAAAGTATTGGCTTATTCTACAGTTTCACAACTAGGATTTATGTTCATTGCTTTAGGATTAGGTGCTTATACAACAGCCATGTTCCACGTAATGACACACGCATTCTTCAAAGCTTTATTGTTCCTGGGTGCAGGTTCTGTAATCCACGCAATGAGTAATGAGCAGGACATGCGTTTCATGGGAGGGTTAAAAAAGGTAATTCCTATTACCCATGCTACTTTCCTTATCGGAACATTGGCAATCTCAGGATTCCCGTTACTTTCGGGGATGATCTCTAAAGATGAAATTTTAGTAGCAGCTTTTGCTAAAAACCCGATCTACTGGGTAATGCTATTTATTTTAGCAGCAATTACAGCTACTTATATGTTCAGATTATACTATCTTACGTTCCATGGAGAATTCAGAGGAACAGAGGAGCAGAAACACCACTTACATGAAAGCCCAATGAATATGACATTACCACTAGTGGTATTGGCTATCTTTTCTGTAATTGGAGGTTTTATTAATCTACCTCACTTTATCGGTCACGGTCATTATGCAAAATTAATGGAGTGGTTAAAACCGGTATTTACCGAGGAGAGTTTCAACCAAATGGAAGCGTTGCTTTCAGGGGTTGATTTTAAAACAGAAATGATACTTTTAGCAGCAACAGTGATTATGTTCTTCAGCGTATGGTTCATCGTTAAAAACACTTATGTGAATAAGAAAAAGATGGCACTTCCTGAAGACAGTTATACCGGTTGGGAAAAACTTTCTGCTAAAAAACTATATATTGACGAACTTTACAATGCATTAATTGTAAAAACTGTTGAAGGATTAGGACGTGGGGGAAAAATGTTTGATAAGGGTATCTTAGATCGCTTTGTAGACTTTGTCGGCGAAGGCGCGGAAGATAGCGGAAGATCTATGAAACGTATTCAAAATGGAAATGTTGAGACTTACATTCTTATCATGTCTTTAGCTGTGGGAATTATACTGATTGTTAACTTTATATTACAATAATAATGTCTTGTTTATTATTAACATTATTACTTTTACCTCTAGTAGGTTCGGGACTAGTTTTTGCCTGGAAAAATAAATCCAGCAAATATTTGGCGCTAGGAATTGCATTGATACAAATGCTTCTTACATTTTATATACTATCGGATTTCGATTTTACTCCGACGGTAGATAGTGTATTGCAGCATGAAATCAATTATCCTTGGTCACAATTTATCAAGAGCTCTCTGCATTTCGGAATTGACGGAATGAGCATGCTGCTTTTGTTATTGACCAATATCTTAACGCCTCTAATTATTTTATCTTCGTTCAACGAAAATGTGAGCTACAGAAATTCTTTCTATGGTCTTATCCTGCTGATGCAGTTTGGGCTTGTAGGAGTTTTCACTGCTCTAGACGGTTTACTGTTCTACATTTTCTGGGAGGTAACTCTTATTCCAATCTGGTTCATTGCCGGGCTTTGGGGTCAGGAAAATAAAAGATTTGAATTTACGACGAAGTTCTTCGTATATACATTTGTAGGATCGTTATTCATGTTAGCAGGATTGATTTACGTTTACAATCACTCTGCATCATTTGCTTTAACCGATCTATACAATGCTTCGCTTAATGAAACTCAGCAAACGGTAGTATTCTGGTTTATATTCTTTGCATTTGCAGTGAAGTTACCGATATTCCCTTTTCATACATGGCAGCCGGATACCTATACCTACTCTCCCACCCAGGGATCGATGTTGTTATCAGGGATCATGTTGAAAATGGCCGTGTATGGAGTTCTCCGTTACTTATTACCTATCACTCCGATTCCTATTATGGGAATCTCAGGACAAATCGTAATTATCCTGGCTATTGTGGGTATTCTTCACGGGGCATTGATCGCTATCATCCAGAATGATATGAAGAGAATCATTGCTTATTCTTCTTTCTCTCACGTTGGATTGATGATCGCAGGTATTTTTGCTTCAGCTGTTTTAACCCTGAGAGGAACATTTACTGTTGAAGGAGCTGAGGGTGCTTTGGTACAAACTTTTGCTCACGGTATTAACGTAGTTGGTTTGTTCTATTGTGCTGACATTCTTTATAAGAGATTTAAATCAAGAGATATCAGACAAATGGGAGGTTTAGCGAAAGTAGCTCCTAAGTTTGCCGTATTATTCCTTCTTATCTTGTTAGGTTCAATGGGTGTTCCATTAACTAACGGATTTATCGGAGAATTTATGTTGATTAAATCTGTTTTTGATTTCAATGTTTTAGCGGCTATAATTGCAGGTTTAACTATTATCCTTTCTGCAGTATACTTATTGAGATTCTACGGAAAAGCAATGTTTGGAAAAGGAAATGAAGCCGTATTAAGTACAGCAAAAGATCTATCAGGTGTAGAGTTTTCTGTACTGGCAAGTTTAGCGGTTTTTGTGATTTTACTAGGTATTTTCCCACAGCCGGTAATTGACATGGTGAGTAGTTCGGTGAAGTTTATCTATGCATCTTTGATTAATTAAAAGATTGAAAGATTCAAAAATTTAAAGATTAAGTAAATAATTTAAAAAATTAAGAGAGTATGAAATTGAGAAGTCAGTGTTTTTACCTTAAGTCTCAAATCTCGAATCTCGAATCTATATTATGAGTGTTTTAATTATTGTTTTCCTAACTGCAGTTGCTGCGTTGTTTTCAGGAGTTTTCGAACAAGGGAAATTCGCAAGATACATTGGGATTTTGGGGTTAATCATCGCATTATATGTGAGCTTCATGCCTGAATGTTCATTCTTCGACCACTATAAAAATATGTATGAGTATGGCCCTAATACTGCCCTATTCACTAAAATTTCAATTGTAACGACTTTATTGTTGTTCTTCCTTGGAGGTTTTGCATTCAGTAACCACAGAAGCCATCAGTCGGAATTATATGCATTGATGCTATTTGCTCTTTGTGGAGGGATTGTTCTTTTCGGATACCAAAATTTGGTTACCTTATTCTTAGGTATCGAAATTTTATCTATTCCTTTATATGTAATGGCCGGAGCCAACAAAACTGATTTGAAATCAAATGAAGCTTCAATCAAGTATTTCCTGATGGGTGCATTTGCAACAGGTTTCCTGTTGTTTGGTATCGCATTTATTTATGGAAGCACCGGAAGTTTCGATTTATATAAAATTCATGATTTTGGAACGGCTAATCCTAAAGATGTCATGTTCATCTTGGGCGTTATCCTTATGTTGTGTGCTTTGGCATTTAAGGTAGCTTTAGCTCCTTTCCATATGTGGAGCCCGGATGTATATTATGGTTCTCCGTCACTGATCACTGCTTTTATGGCAAGTGTTGTAAAAATTTCAGGATTCTTTGCATTCTTCAGATTGATGACCATTGCCTTTACGGGAGTAACTCATGAATGGATTAATGTTTTAGGAGTATTCCTGATCATTACTTTACTTCTAGCCAATGTAATGGGTCTTGCACAGACCAATGCGAAGAGAATGCTGGCGTACTCATCAGTATCTCATGCAGGATATATCGGTTTGGTTTTCTTTGGAATGACTAATCTGTCTACCTATAACCTTGCATTTTATCTATTTGCCTATTCGCTATCTACAGTAGGAGTATTTATGTGCCTGATCTGGGTAGAGAAATTAAAAAGAGAAACTTCTTTCGGAGCGTTCAAAGGGTTGGCTAAATCTGAACCTTTATTGGCTACTGTGGCAGCTATCTCGATGCTTTCAATGGCAGGGGTTCCACTAACAGCTGGTTTTATGGGTAAATTTGCCTTATTCTCCCAAGCAATGAATGGTGCCGCTTTCTTAGTTTTAGTAGCGGTTCTGGGGTCTGCAATTTCAATTGCTTACTACCTTAGATTAATCATTGCCATGTTTTTCTTTAAAGAAACAACATTTAAAACTTCAGAAAAAGTAACACTTACTTATAATATTGTTGCGGTATGTATTATTGCCTCAATCATTATTTTAGGAGTATTTCCAGATATGTTTGCAAGACAGTTTGGCTTATAACAATTAATATAAATATAAAGAAGCACAACACAAAGTTGTGCTTTTTTTATAACTTTACTTTATAATTTTCAGTTTTGGCAAATCTTTATAAAAAAGACGCTCCATTTCAGGTTTACATATCATTCAAAAAATATTTGGATGTCCTTGAGCATATCCGATATAATGACCGGTTAGAATATCGGGTAAACTATGCTGAATCTCTTATTGATAAAACAAAAAATTTTCAGGAACTGAGAGATGGCTTTCAGGATTTTTCATTATTAGAAAAGTACGAAGACCTCATCAGACTTCTATTGGCTGATTTATTTCCAACCGGATTAACCACCAATGAAATAAAAGCAGCAAGCATTCCTCTTTCCAACATTACGTTTAATTATACTGAGAGATTTAAAAATATCCTTAAAGATGCAGGAAAGGATTTTGAAATACAACTCAGAAATATTGACGATAATGAATATTATGTATTCTGCTGCTGTGTGATCATTCAAAGGTACTTTAAAAGAGATATCAAGAGTACACTCCCATTATATTATGATATCCCGAATAAGCAGGGAATCATGAAACATTATAAAATCACCATTAATGCAGATTTCTTAGATATTTACCCTACGGAAAAAGCTAAGATTCCATCTGATGATGTGATCGATATGTTGCTGGAAAATTTAGATGATTTCAGACTGTGGAAAAAATATTTCCCTTCGGAATCATGGGTTTTAAATGGTTTTACCATCATTTCTTTAATAGACTGTACAACAGAAGTTGCCTTGTCTGATTTGAAATCAAGTATGATCAGAATAGACCCGGAAAACCTGACTCCTGATGAAAATCTTGTTGAAATTTTTAAATCCTATTTTGATGTTGCTGAGCTTAATTTTGGATTAATGCTTTTTAACAATAAAGATCAGAGATTGGAAAAAGTTCCGATTTATGAAAACCTATTTACCAATCATATCCTTGATTTCTGGATCAACACTTTTGATGAAGAAACAAGAAAAATTACCTTCAGTAATCTCAATAACAATTCTAAGGCAATCGTTGTTTCCAATGTTGACCATCTTGATCAGGAAATAAAAAATCAGCCCTCTTTTAGTATTTTAAAAGAAAATGGTATCAAAAGCTTTATGGTCATTCCCATCATGAAAGATAATGAGCTGTTAGCTATTATGGAGTTTACCTCTCCTATTCGAAACAGCCTGAATGGATTAAAGCTTAAAAAGCTTGAGTTCTTCACGGATATCATTCTCTTTTCCCTCAATCGGTTTAGCTTTGAAAAAAACTATCAGATTGAAGCTATTATCCAGCGGGAATATACTTCCATCCATAATAGTGTGGTATGGAAGTTCAGAAATGAAGCGGAAAAGTATTTTAATGCATCCTTATCAAAAAAGATGTATAGCTTAAAGGAAATTTCCTTTAAGAACCTTACTCCCCTATTTGGATTCTCAGACATCCGGTCTTCTTCCGATAAGCGTTTTAACCTGATGTTGGAAGACCTCAACCAGCAGATCGACTGCCTGCATGACATTTTCTCTATCATCAATTCAGACTCAGAAAAATATTTACTCGCTTTAGATATTTTTGAAAATGAATTTAATAATGAAATAAAAGCAGATACTGAACAACGCTTTCAAAGATTATTGAGAGAAGATATTCACCCTTACCTTCAGGGGAAACTAGAAGTCGGAACTACAGAAATAAAAGCGAAGATTGCAGACTATTTTTCAAAAATTTTCACTCAAAACGATTTGTTTTATAGCAGCAGAAAAAGCTTGGATGATTCCATAACTTTAGTCAACAGAAAACTCGCCGATATACTTGATGAAAGACAGATTAAGGCGCAACAAATCTTTCCTCATTACTACGAAAGGTTTAAATCGGACGGTATAGAACATAATTTATATATAGGGCATAATATTGCTCCGGACCTTCCTTATTCTTCAAAAGTAGTTCATGAGTTGAGATACTGGCAGTTGAAAACAATTTGCAAAATGGAACAGGAATTTCAGAGCTTCAAAAAAGACCTTCCTATTCCTTTGGATATTGCTTCGCTGATTTTTGTATATAACGAGAAAATAGATATCCGTTTCAGAATGGATGAAAAGCGTTTTGATGTAGATGGTGCTTACAATTCTTATTATGAGATTATCAAAAAGAGACTGGACAAAGCCCATGTTAAAAATTCAACCGAAAGAATTACCTGCCCGGGAAAAATTACGATAGTCTATTTCGGAATGGAAAACCAGAAAGAATACCTTCAGTACATTCATAGACTTCAGAAAAAAGAAATTCTGCAGTCTGATATTGAATTTCTTAAAGTGGAAGACCTGCAAGGAATTACCGGTTTACTGGCATTTAGGGTTACTCTGGTTTAGATAGTTGATAGTTGATAGTTGATAGTTGAAAATTATGAACCATCTGTCGTATATGATAATCTTTTATCTTTTATCTTTTATCTTTTATCTTTTATCTTTTATCTTTTATCTTTTTATTATTAAATCATTTATAGACTAAGAAATGCGTAGGCAAAAGAGAGTACAGAAACAATAATACCTACCATAAAAATCTTATAGGTTATTGATAAAAGCTTATATTTTCTATCCAGTACTTTTCCCAGATAATATAAATCTTTTACCATAGAATCATAAATATAATCTCTGTCTTTTATCAGATCACGCATCGCATTATGGTAATCATCAAATATCATCTGATGAAAGTTTCCAAAGAACAGAAGATTTACCTTTCTGTCAGCCACATCCTGATTAGTGAATCTTGTTTTAGTCACATTAGGCTTGGTTGAGAGTATGGCAAAAATAATAGTCATTACACTTGACAACAACAAAATAAAACTCGGAATAATAAGATGTGAGTTTTTAGGAGCATCCAGTTTCGGTACCAGAACAGAAAGACATACGGAAATAATTATAGCATTTACTGAAAGTAAGATGTTTGCTTTACTATCTGCAATATCACTCAGTCGGGTATGATTATTCAAAGTTATTCTGAATAAAGTATCAACGCTTCTGTCCGATTTAGGCTCCTTTTTATTCTCTTTGTCTTTACTTTCGGAACTCTCTTTTTTATCCTCTTCTTTCTCCAACTTCTTCTCGATTTTCTTAATATTCTTTTTCTTTAATGGTTCCCAATTTTCCTTGGCATAATCGGTATAATAATGATGTTTGTTCTTGAGCATATCTATATTTCCGGCATTCCATTCATCATTGGAAAAACATTTTACGTTCGTAAGTTCCCATTCTTTTCTCAGTGCATCAGAGATATCATTATAATCGTGGCTGGCAAAATGACTACAGTCTGCATCTTTAACTATTTTTTCCAATAAATTCTGAGGCTCATAAGTAATTTTTGTGGCTAAAATCAGCTTTGAAACATCTTCAATATAATTTTCAGGATAGTTTTCATTTGTTAGAAAATTTTTCAAAATCTCAACTCCTTTCTCTTCATGATTCTGAGCGCAATCAATATAGCCTGTATCATGAAACCAAAGAGCCAATAAAACTTTTTCCTGATCTTCTTTAGAGACAGAAGTATGCTTCATAATTTCCTCGGCTTTATTGACCGTATAGGTAGTATGAATAAAATTATGGTAGAAATATACAGAAGATAACTTATCTTTGAATAAGATCTCGACATAATTTTTAGCTTTGTATAAAATATCCATTCCTGAATTTTTGTTAATGTAAATTTATGAATTTATCCGTTAAAACGCTTCTAAAAAAAATTTCTATTCCATTTAGATTATTGCTGGTATCAGGACTACTTTATTCTTGTGCTACCTATAACGTAAAAAAAGGTAAAAACTTACAGGAAGTAAAAAATTCTGATATAAAATCTGAAAACGACTTTAAAATTTTCTTAGTTGGAGATGCCGGAAATGCGGATGAAATTCAATCGCAGCATACCTTAAACTTTCTTAAAAATAAACTAGATTCCGCTGATCAAAACTCAATGCTGATTTTTCTCGGAGATAATATTTATCCCTTAGGAATGCCTAAAGAGGGTGATAAAGATTATGCTCTGGCCAGGCAAAAAATGGAAAACCAGCTGGTCATTACAAAAAATTTCAAGGGAAAAACATTAGTGATACCTGGAAACCATGATTGGTATCACGGACTGGAGGGGTTAAAAGCCCAAGAAGAATTTGTAAAAAATTACCTGAACGATAAAAAATCTTTTTTACCCAAAAATGCCTGCCCTATTGATGACATCAGCCTTACCAAAGATATTAAATTAATTGTCATTGACAGTGAATGGGCCTTGGTTAACTGGGACCGCTATCCGGGGATCAATAAAAACTGCACCATCAAGACACGCGAAGATTTCTTTGATGAGTTTAAAGATTTAATCACTAAAAACCAGGATAAAAGAGTTATTGTTGCGCTCCATCATCCAGTGATCAGTACGGGAACGCACGCAGGTTACAACTCTGCCAAATCACATCTTTTCCCGCTAAGAAGTACCATTCCGGCACCCGGAGTAGCTACCGCTCTTAACTTGTTGAGAAATACTTCAGGAGCTAGTATAGAGGATATTAACAATCAACATTATGCAGATCTGGCCAACAGATTGAAAAGTATCGTTCAGGATAAAGATAACGTCATTTTTGTTTCCGGTCACGATCATAACTTACAATATCATGTAGAAAGAAACATCAGGCAAATCGTAAGCGGAGCAGGATCTAAAACAGATCCGGCAACAATTGCCGAGAAAACTGACTTCTCCTATGGAGGCAGTGGTTTTGCGGTACTCAACATCAGAAAAGATGAGAGTGCAGATGTTGAATATTTTTCTACCAAAGGAAATCAATTTAAAAAACTGGCCCATATCAGTGTTATTCCTAAAACGACTGACTTGGCCAATAGCTTCTCTAATTCTTTTCCAAGCACGATCACATCGACTGTTTACCCTGAGGAGTTAACGGAAAAAAGAAAATTTTACAGATGGCTCTGGGGCGATCATTACAGAAAATATTACGGAATACCAATCGAGGCCAAAACAGCCAATATTTCTGAACTTGATGGTGGTTATACCCCTTTCAGAGAAGGTGGCGGAAATCAATCTAATAGCTTAAGATTAAAAGCCAAAAACGGTCAGGAATTCGTCATGAGAGGTGTTAAAAAAAGTGCAGTCCGTTTTCTGAATAAAATGGCTTTTAACAAAAGTATTTTGGGAGAAGAATTAAATAATACATTCCCTGATAAATTTCTTCTGGACTTTTATACAACCAGCCATCCTTTTACTCCATTTTCGGTAGGAAATCTCGCTGATAAGGTACATATCTTCCATAGCAATCCAAGATTATACTATATTCCAAGACAGCAGGCATTAGGAGCTTACAACGAAAATTATGGTGATGAAATGTATATGATTGAAGAACGTTTTTCTGCTGATCCGGCAACATTACAATCACTTGATAATGCCAGTGATATTGTATCCACAGAAGATGTTCTGAAAAATTTCACCAAAAACTATAAATACTCAGTCGATAAAGAATCTTATATCAGAGCAAGAGTTTTTGATATGCTGATCGGAGACTGGGACAGGCATTCCGATCAATGGAAATGGGCAGAGTACAAGGATGGAGATCATACCATCTACAAGCCTATTCCAAGAGACCGGGATCAGGCTTTCAGTAAATATGATGGATTTGCTTTTAAAGTGATCATGAATATTCCGGCAATCCGCCATATGAAAACCTTTAAAGAAGATATTAAAAATGTAAAATGGCTTAATATGGAACCTTATCCATTAGACTTAGTATTCTTAAAAGGAGCAACACAGGAAGAATGGATTGCCCAGGCAAAATATATTCAGGAAAACCTGACAGATACAGACATTAATGAAGCTTTCAATAACTTACCTAAAGAGGTAAAGGATGAAACCATTGCAGATATTCAAAGAAAGTTGAAAATCAGAAAACAAAAGCTTCAGGATTATGCAGCCCGTTATTATGATGTTTTACAGGAAAAAGTTCCTATTGCAGGTACTGTAAATCCCGATAAATTTGTCATTACAAAAAATGGCAATACCGTTAACGTAAAGCAATATAAGCTGGATAAGAAAAAAGAAAATCCTGAACTCGTTTTTGAGAAGACTTACGATGACACCAAAACAAAAGAACTTTGGATCTATGGTCTTGAAGATGATGATATTTATGAAGTATCCGGAGATGGAAAACCTAAAATGAATATCAGACTGATCGGAGGCTATAATCACGATGTTTATAATGTAGCCAATGGAAGCAAGGTAAAGATCTACGATTTTAAATCTCAAAAGAATACCTATAACGCTGATACTGCTACCAAAAATATCTCCGACGATTACGATATCAATTCCTATAATTATAAGCATCCTAAATATAATTTCTTCGCAGGATACCCGAATGTGGACTTCAATCCTGATGACGGTTTAATTATTGGAGTTCTGGCCAACTATACAGTCAATAATTTTATCCGAGATCCTTATACTCAGAAACACAGCCTAAAGGCTAATTTTTATACTGCTACTGCAGGATTTAGTCTGGCGTATCAGGGGATATTTAAAAAGGCGATTTCAGGATGGGATTTTAACCTAGATGCATCTTACACCACTCCCCGCTTTGCTGAAAACTTCTTTGGATTATCGAATGAAAGCGAGTATGACAAGCCACATACTGAACGAAAGTATAACAGGGCTAGAATTTCAAAATTCAATTTTGCTCCTTCCATCTCTAAAAAGAGCTGGCTTAATTTGGAGCACCGATTCCAACTGACCTTTGAAGATAATAAAGTACAGAGAAACGGTGACCGTTTTGTAGACCTGTCTCCGGATGTAAACCCTCAAGTGTTCAACAGCCAGCAGTTTGCAGGAGCCAATTATACATTCAGCTATAAAAACTTAGATAATAACGCTTTCCCTACCTTAGGAATGATATTTATTTTAAATGCAGACTGGAAAACCAATCTTTCCGATTTCAACAGAAACTTCCTAAGTTTAAGCGGAACTTTAACTGTAGATCATAGAATCGACAAAAGCGGAAAATTTGTATTTGCCAATTCCAGCAATACAAGATGGATCAATAATAACAATTTTGAATTCTACCAGGCAGCAAGTATTGGTGGGAACAACGGCTTAAGAGCTTTTAGAAATGATCGTTTTTCCGGAAAGTCTTATTTTACTAATAATTCTGAAGTCCGTTGGGACTTTGGAAGAGTGAGAAATAATATTGTTCCGGCTAATATGGGCGTTTTAATTGGTTACGATATCGGACGTGTTTGGAATGACAATGAAAATTCTAAAAAATGGCATCAGGCTGCAGGAATCGGTTTCTGGATGAGTGTCGTTGAAATGTTTTCCGCTAGATTAAACTATTTCTATGGTTCCGATGGAGGAAGGGTTTCAGCAGGAGTAGGAATGAATTTCTAAGAATATTATTACACAAAAATAAAACCACAAAAGTCACAAAAGTCTTAAACACTTGAGATATTGAAGTTCAATAGATGTTGTATATAAAGAACACAGAAGTTTATAAAAATCTCCGATTTTTATAATCTGCGTAATCAGCAAAATCTGCGAGAAAACCAACATTAACATCTGTGTTAATCTGAGTATTCTAAGACATATGCAAATTATATCTTGTTAAATTTACAAAAGGTTCTTCCCTTTTTACGACAGCAAATATTCTATATACAATTTTACAGCATACAGCATTGATAATAGAATTATGTGCTTTTCCCTGTTGTTTTTTTCTTTGGTAATAAGATTTTAATTCTTCATCATAAATTACGGCAGAATTAGCACCATTAAAAAGAATCGTTTTAATTCTTTTATTTCTAAGTTTACTTGTTTTAGTTTTGCCTTGAACACTTGTTCCTGATGTATGCTCAAAAGGAGCAATCCCTGCATAACAGTTGAATTTCCTTGGGTTTTGAAAACTTGTAAAATTATTCGTTAATACAATCATATAAGCTGCTGTGAGGAATCCAACCCCTTTCACTTTGGTTATTTTTTCAAAGTTTCGGTTGAGGTGTTGTTGATTATGGATTTCCTGTTTTATTTTTTCTTCAACTAATGCTATATTTTTATCCAGTTGCTGTATATGGCCCATAATATCATTAATTTCAAAACTTACATCAGCTATTTTATTGATCTGATAAAAAGCTTTTATCTCATTCTTGAACTGTGTTCTTACCTTTATCAAATGATTTCTGTAGGTAAGAAGATTTTTTATCTTAAGCAGTTCTTTACTGGGAAGGAGATAAGGTTTAAGTTCTTTGCAATATGTTTTTGCATACTTGGCAATCCTCCAGGCATCAACTCGATCATTCTTTCCTCTTTGTATTCCCTGACTTAATTTTATTTCGAGAGCCGGGACCTGATAATAGCTTATTTCTTGGCTTTCCAATATCCTGGCAAGGAGCAGCCCATAATTTCCTGTATTTTCAAAGCAATACCACAATTGAGCATTCTCTGGGATGTTTCTTGAAATCATACTTTCAATTCCTGATAGAGTATTTTCAACTTTAAAAAAAATGTCTTTCTCTTCAGAATCACTCATGATACAAACATCCAAGGTATCTTTGGAAATATCAATTCCTATAAAATAACTTTTCATAACTTTGGATTTAGGATTTATCCTGAATGAACCATTTTGAATAATGCTAAAACCTTTAATAAGCCTTAATGCTTAACATTCTAAATGGCAGATATTCAAAAGAGAAAATAAAGTCTGATACTCAGAATAGTTCTGTTCTGGAAATCTGTTTAGTTCACTTTATTTTCTCTGGTTCTTCAGAATATAATTATTATCTAATTTAATACTAATTCATTGTGTAAATCTAAAGGCAATCTGTGGGAAAAAATAAAACCATAAAAGTCACAAAAATTTTAAACACTTGAGATATTAAAGTTTAATACATCCTGCATAAGAAGTACACAAAAGTTTATAAAAAAATCTTTGATTTTTTTATAAACTGCGTAATCTGCGAGATAAAAATATTCCCTCACAGGTTTTATAGATTACATAATATTGGCAATAATGAAGCTCAGGAAATATCTATATATGGATAGCGAGCTTAGATTCTTCCAAAAATTAAAAGTTCGACGAAGTCAATGACAAATAGGATGAAAAGTCAATGAAATAAATTGCCTCATTGCAGTAAAAAATGTCACATACATTAAAGCAGAGCCTATATTGGTTACAATTTAAAAAGAAAATTGATATACTTTTCCACCTGTTGCTTTATCCTTTTCGTCTGCAATTAATAATGTTCTATCGTTTAGAAAGACAACAGATTCTTTCTGTGAATTATGATTTAATGGAACTTTTTCAATTTTAGCTGTACTGAAGTCATCAGAGGTAAATCCGGTAAGAAGATGAATATTCTTATGACTCAATAAGACAATCTGATCCTGTTTGCTGTTAATGGCTGCAGAGGTAATAGCTGCATCGCTATACTTTCCATTAAGTTTTAGCCTTCCAATAAGCTTAGCTTCAAAATCTCCTTCTGCATTAGGAACTTTGAAAACAAGAAAAGTCCCGTCAAATCCTTTGCTTCTGTTTTTAGTAAAAAGATAAAAACTCCCATTCATTTCTATGAACGCTTCACAGTCGTATAACCAGTTTGACTTTTTTGGTGGGAATTCCGTTTGTCCTTCGTAACGAAATTTTGTGGTTTGAATTACCTGTGTAGTTTTTTGAGATGTGTCCTTTAGATCAAGTTTTAAAATAGCAAGATTCTGCCTGTCATTATCATTATTTCCAAAATCACCAATGTAAATATTTCCTTTTGTATCCTTAGTAATCTCTTCCCAATCGTTATTTTCACCATTCTCAACAAGAACATCTGCTATCAGATTTCCTTGTCTGTCTAATCCGTACACCACATTTTTATTCCCCTGGTCTTCTATTGCCCAGATGGTCTTCTGGTCATCAGACAAGGCAATCCCCGAGATTTCTTTTAATTTTTTAGGTAATGAAAATTCCACTTTTAAAGTATCCTCTTTAGGTTGCTCACTTTGTGTTTTCGGATTGCATCCAACTAACAAAAGAGAAGTTATTGCGCAGACTATATACATTTTCATTAATTTTTATTTAATAGTTTAGCCTCATCCCAAAGAAGATCCATCTCTTCTAAAGACATATTCTCTAATTTTAAATTTCTCTCTAGAGCCATTTCTTCCATCTTTTGAAATCTGGAAATAAACTTCAGATTGGTTCGCTCCAGAGCAGAATCAGGGTTGATATTAGAAATCCGGGCGTAATTGATTAATGAGAAAAACACATCACCCAGTTCCTGTTCTTTTTTTACCAAATCAGTTTCTGCATGGAATTCCGCCAATTCCTCATCTACTTTTTTCCAGGCATCTTCAGCGTCATGGAATTCAAAACCAATTCCCTTTACTTTATCCTGAATTCTATAAGCTTTTACCATACTAGGTAGGCTTTTAGGAACTCCTCCTAAAATCGATGTATTACCTTCTTTTAATTTTAGTTTTTCCCAATTCTTTTTTACTTCTTCTTCATCTTTAACTTCTGTATCCCCGTAAATATGGGGATGACGGAAGATAAGCTTTTCGTTCAAAGAATTAATAACATCTGCGATATCGAAACTACCCTTCTCCGAACCTATTTTAGAATAAAAAACCAAATGAAGCAAAACATCCCCCAGTTCCTTTTTTATTTCCTGCAAATCTTCCTGAAGGATCGCATCAGAAAGTTCGTAGGTTTCTTCAAGTGTCAAGTGACGGAGCGATTGTAAAGTCTGTTTCTGATCCCATGGACACTTTTCACGTAAGTCATCCATAATATCCAATAATCGGCTGAAAGCTTCTAGTTTTTCTTGTTTAGTATTCATAAGTAAATGAGAATTCAAACTCATACAAATGTAAGGGTTATTTTAACTTGGGTGCAAAACTTCGGATGAAAAGTTGAGGAGTTAGAAGTTAGAAGTTAGAAGTTAGAAGTTAGAAGTTAGAAGTTAGAAGTTAGAAGTTAGAAGTTAGAAGTTAGAAGCAAAATTACAGATTATGTATATCTATCAATTTATTCTTTATTCTTTATTCTTTATTCTTTATTCTTTACCCTCTTCAAATAACCGCACAAAAAAGCCTTGTCGAGAAAACGCTCAACAAGGCTGTATTTTAAATTCAAAAATGAATTATCCTTTTTTAGTATGGGTACTTTTCGGAGCTGCTTTAGCTGCTGAAGTAGCTTTTACTTTCGGAGCTGCTGGCTTTTCAGCTTTTGGAGCCGCTTTTTTAGGAGCTGCCTTTTCAGCCAATTCTACTTCTGGGTTTGCCGGATCCAATGTTTCAGGTTCTGCCTTCACAAAGCTTTCAGGAGTAATATATCCTGCCTTATGTAAGATGTTATACCACTGTGCTAATTTCTTGATATCTGAACTGTATACTCTTTCAGTATCATAATTAGGAAGGGAAGCTCCCATGAATTCCTTTAACTCAGCGTCTGAAGATTTATGAGAAATTGTTTCCTTATAATCATGGTTTTTAGCAACATTTTCAAAAACTTCAAATAAAGGAACTTCCTTATCAAATGTAAACATCGCAATATTATCCAACAAACTCACCTGGCTTGAATTTCCAATACTTACTTTCTTCTTTGTAGTTACATCTTCAATAATAAATCCGTTTCTTAATTGAGAAACTAATTTATAAAGCCCTGGTTTTCCAGCAATTGAAATTATTTTTTCTAACAACATAATTTTATTTTTTTAATTTTTAGTAATCGGCCTGGACCTTTTACTGCGTATTATTTTTATTTTACTTATTTAACTCTATTTCGGAAATCTCATCTTATAATTGATGCTTACATCACCTTGAGATATTTTTGACAGCTTACCTTTCACCAATTTCTTTTTCAAAGCACTGAGATGATCAGTAAATAACGTTCCTTCAATATGATCATATTCATGCTGAATTACGCGGGCTCTAATATCGGAAAAAGTTTCTTTATGCTTCACAAAATTTTCGTCATAATACTCAATCAAAATTGTGCTTTTTCTCTTCACATCCTCCCTTACGTCAGGAATCGAAAGACAACCTTCATTAAACTTCCATTCTTCTCCGGATTCTTCAAGAATTTGAGCATTGATAAAAACCTTTTTAAAATTTCTCAGCTCATCCTGGATATCCTCGTAATCTTCATCTTCAGCCAACGGAGTTACATCGATAACAAACAAACGAATATCAAGACCAATCTGCGGAGCAGCAAGGCCAATTCCGTTCGCACTGTTCATAGTTTCGAACATATTATCTATAAGTTCTTCTAAATCGGGATAATTTTTGTCTATATCTTTGCCTACTTTTCTTAAAATAGGATCCCCAAAGGCTCTTATTGGTAGAATCATCTTGTTCTTTGTTCTAAAAAATTCTGCAATATAATAGTTGCACTTACTTTATCTATTAATCCCTTTTCCTGTCTCTTTTTTTTATTCTTCCCACTTTGGGATATAAAAAAGGAAGCCATTTTGGAAGTGAATCTCTCATCAAAACGGTGAACGGGAATGGTTGGAAATTCTTTTTTAAATTCTTCTATGAATTTTAAAATATCAGTTTCCACTTCGGAAATATTTCCTTTTAAATCTACAGGAAGCCCGACCACTACATCATCAACCTTATTTTCACTGGTATATTTTTTCAAAAAAATCAATAAAAATTTTGTTTCAACAGTGTCCAGACCACTTGCAATAATCTGCATATCATCTGTTGCAGCGATACCACAACGCGCCTTTCCGTAGTCTATTGCAAGGATTTGTCCCATAGGTTTGCAAATTTAGTAAATTTTAATGATTTTATTCATAACGTAGTTTTTTTTATAAATGATGTTTCATTCCATATTTTTTTTTATAATTTTAATCTTCCAAAAAACGAAATTATGAAGAAACTCATTCTAGTGAGACATGCAAAGAGCGACTGGCCGGAGGAAACAGAAGATTTTGACAGACCTTTGGCAGACAAGGGATTGGAAGACGCTATGAACATGTCCAGATTCTTAAAAACCAATAATATTGCAATTGATTATCTGGTATCCAGTCCGGCGGTTCGGGCATTGAATACATGCAAGATTTTCAATCAAACTTATCAGTTGAATTTTATGACTGATGAGAAGCTTTATAATCCATCGGAACGAAATTTTGAATCTGTAATTTACAACCTGAATGACGACCACAGCTCAGTAGCTTTCTTCTCACATAATAACGGAATCTCTAATTTTGCGAATTCTATTTCCGAAGATATTTTTCATTTTCCAACCTGCGGAGTAGCCGGGTTTGAGATAGACTGCAATTCGTGGTCTGAATTTGATGGAGCCAGCAAAAAGCTTCTGTTCTTTTATGAACCTAATAAAATTAAGTAGTATTCATAAAATAACTATTGCATAGTTTTTCTTCCTTTTCTTCTTTTTATATTAAAAGAGGAAACATTTCTATTTTAGCACCTTTGCATCATTTTGTCATCAACCTTTCCAACCATCACCTGGAAAACTCAGTTTTTAAATTAAATAAAATTGATTTTTAACGGGAAAATATCATGTTTCTCTTCTTGTCATTGTTTTTAGAATAAAATACTTTTGTATTATATATATAATTATTCTAAATAAAAATAACAATGAAGAAACAATTTTACTTCTTATTTTTTTTGCTTGTATTAGCAGGAAACACAGTGAATTCACAGACAACTGCCAACCTCTTTATAGGAAATTTAAACGCTCCTAACCCTATGATCATAGATGGCAATGAAATGTATATTGGCATTTACTATCTCGACAAAGTTATCAAAGTCAGTATTGATAATCCTACCGCACCACCTGTTGACGTGGTAACAGGGGTAAGCAGGCCTTATGGACTGGCATTAAAAGATCATATATTATATATTTCAGAATATGGCGCGGATCGAATTTCCAAGATCAATCTTAATGTTCCAAATCCAGCTCCTGAACTTGTTATCAATAATGTAAGCAGTCCTCTTGGTCTTGAGTTTGTTGGAAATGAATTATATATAGCTGCTAATACGGCTAACAAAATTCAAAAAATAGATATCAGCCAACCAGCACCCCAATTGATAGATGTATGCCCCGCAATACTTCCGTTTGAAATTGAAATTATTGGCAATTCACTTTATTTCACAGAGCGAATGGATGGCAGAGTCTCAATGGTTAAATTAAATGATACCGCGCCACCTACTGTGGTTGTACAAGGATTAAGCTATCCATCAGGTCTCACTTCTTACGGTAAAGAACTATTTATTAGTGAGGCAGGGGCTGCCAAAATTTCAAAATTCAATATTACTGAATCTAATCCTACAGTATCAGATGCCGTTATTTCTAGTGAATTCAATTATCCTTCAGGATTAGCTACAAAAAACAGCACTCTGTTTATTACTGACCTTTTTGCAGGTTCACTGTTAAAAGCAGATTTAACATCATTATCTGTTTCTGATTTAAACCTTAAGAATACAACATCATCCATATATCCTAATCCTGCAAAAGATGAGTTAACAATAATAAATCCGTCATCCAAAGATTATAAGATATTTGATATGGTTGGAAACCTGATTCTTTCGGGAAAAATGGAAAGAAATAGAATCGATATAAGCCAGCTTGTAAAAGGCGCTTATATCATTCAGTCCGGAGACCTGATTAAAAAATTCATCAAAGAATAAAACTTTCAATAGATCATCAATAAAAAGAGGCTGTCTCAAAAGAGATAGCCTTTTTTATGCAAAAAGGAAAGCTTTCGCTTTCCTAATAGTTGCAAATTGATTAATTTGCATTGTGTTAAGTACGTCAAAAGTAGTCTTTAAAGATTACACCCCCAAAGAAAATCTGCTTTTTCCTCCCAATTTATCGGAGTTGATTGATGAGCGACATCCTGTGAAAATTGTTTCAAACATTATTGATGGCTTGGATATCAAAAGCTTAATTAAAACCTACAAACCTGGCGGAACATCTTGCTACCACCCGAAAATGCTTTTGAAAGTTTTGATTTATGGCTATTTAAGCAATATCTATTCAAGCCGCAAAATGGAGCAGGCCTTGAAAGAAAACATCCATTTTATGTGGCTCTCTGCAATGAGCCGTCCCGATCATAACACCTTAAACAGGTTCCGTAGTGAACGATTGAAAGGTGAGATTAAAGCTATTTTCACACAAATTGTTCTTCTTTTGGAAAAGGAAGGTTTGGTAAGTCTGAAAACCACTTTTGTAGATGGCACCAAGATAGAAGCCAATGCCAATCGCTATACTTTTGTTTGGGGAAGAGCTGTCAAAAAACACAAAGAAAGGATTGCAGAGCAATTAGAAGAGCTTTGGAACTATGCAGAAACAGTTGCCAAAGACGAGCTTGAAAATACAGAAAGTATTGATTTTAAAGAAGTAGATTCTGAAAAAGTAACTCAAACCATCGAAAAGATCAATGAAGTTTTGAAAGATAAAAAAGTAGCTTCAAAAGTTCGTCAGAAACTGAATTATGCTAAGAAAAACTGGGCAGATAATTTAGAGAAATATAAAAAACAGCAAGAATTATTAGAAGATAGAAATTCCTATTCCAAAACCGATACAGACGCTACTTTTATGCGAATGAAGGAGGATCATATGCGAAACGGACAACTAAAACCCGCTTACAATCTACAAATTTCTACCCATAGACAATTCATTTTACATTATTCAATTCATCCCAACCCAACAGACACCAAAACATTAGCGACTCATTTACTGGGTTTTGAAGAAAGCTATCATAAAGCTCCCAAAGAGCTTGTTGCTGATGCTGGTTATGGCTCAGAAGAAAATTACAACTTGTTAAAATCTAAGAAAATAAAAGCTTATGTTAAATATAATTACTTCAGAAAAGATCAGAAATCGGGACAAATAACCACTTCACAAAACAATCCTAAATTGGCAAAAATCAGAGAAAAGGTTTTCAAACTTCTTAATACCAGCAAGGGCATCAAACTCAGAAAACAAAGATGCCATGATATTGAACCTGTTTTTGCAGAGCTCAAACACAACAAAAATTTTAAACGATTCATGCTTCGGGGAAAAAATAAAGTCGAGGTAGAAATCGGCATACTCGCAATTGCCCACAATCTAAAGAAAATGTCAAAAGCAGCCTAAAACAGACTGCTTTTTTGACTTATATCTTCTTTTTTCCAAGATATTTTTTTTATTCAAAATATCGAAATCTTTTTTCAATGAAATACTAAAAAGAGACTGTCCTTTTGAGACAGCCTCTTTTTTTATTTAACATGCTAGTATTTAATTCAGAGACACAAACTCTATGTTTTAGATTTGTTATTTTCTTTGCAAATCCAGATCATCAAAATCGAAACTAAAATCTGTAACATCGGAAATAGGTTTTAATCTGGCTGATTCCGCTTTACCATTTTCGTCATAATTAAAAATAATATAAGCATCTGCATCATAGCTTCTGTCATCCCATTTAATGATGAAGCTATTATTGGAATAAGGTAATAATTCACCTTTCAACCTCGGTGAATTTTTACATGAAATTCTATAGCTATTTCCTTGCTGAGCAATTTCAACATCACCAAACCAGACATCATTATATGTCCCTACAAACTGCTCTGCTTTAGGCTGTAGGTTTTTATCTTTTTTAAACGAATCAGATTTGGCAAATGCTTCTTTCTTTTGCTTCTCATATTCAGCGTTCATTTTAGCCATCCTGTCTCCATAAGTTTTCAGCCAGTTTCTATCTGAAACTCCCAAATAAGAGTCTTTTACAGTATTGGTAACCGTATTAAAAGCCGCTCCTGACTGTTGGTTGGTCAATACAACAATACCCAATTTCAAATCCGGAATTAAGGTAAACTGAGTCACAGTCCCGATCAGGCCACCCGTATGCTGAATTTGCTTATGTCCTTTAACATCACTTAAAAACCATCCCATTCCGTATCCGTAGAAGCTCGTATCATATGGATTTTTCATAGCTACTCCACTAGGAATCTGCAAACTCCAAAGTTGTTGGACTTGTTTATCTGAAACTAATTTCTTCCCATCTTTTGTTGTAAAATTATTCAGAAGACATTCTGCCCAGGTAGTCATATCTTTGATATTACTCATAATACCTCCAGCCGCATTTCCCGTTTCATTCCAGTCATGAGGGACTGCTATTACTTTTCCGTCTGCCGGCGCGTGGGCATCAATTTTATTATTGATAGATTTAGCCCTGTTATAGCTTCCGAAACTCGCAGTCATTCCTACAGGCTTCATGATTCTTTGTTCAACAAACTCTGCCCAGCTTAATCCTGAAATACGGTGAATCACCTCACCCGCAACGATAAACATAATATTATTGTAATCTAAAGTAGTTCTGAAAGGATTTTCAGGCTTCAGATATCTGACATTATGAACGATGTCATTGACCGTTAAACTACCTCCTTCAGGAAAAAACATTAAGTCTCCCTGTCCCAGACCTAATCCGGCTCTATGAGTAACCAAGTCTTTTATTGTAACATTTTTTGAAACGTAAGAATCATACATCTGGAATTCCGGAATGTATTTTGAAACTTTATCGTCCCAGTTCAGCTTACCTTCATCAGCTAAAATAGCCAGCGCGGTACAGGTAAAGCCTTTGGAATTGGAAGCAATACCTACTAAAGTATTTTCATCCATGGGCTGTTTCGTCGTTAAAGAACGTACACCAAATCCTTTTGAGTAAATTAATTTTCCGTCTTTGATAATCCCTACAGACATTCCCGGAACTTCAAAAGTTTTTATGGTATTCTGGATTAATTCATCAAGCTTTTTTTCTTCAACCTGAGCACTGAATAAGCCGACTGTGAATAGAAAAATGAGAAAAGAAAGTTTCTGGTTCATTATTTTTTAAATTTTCTCAAAGTTAATCAATTCGACATTTATTAAGTAAATTTGAACTTTAAATTAAAAACAGGATCACTAATCCGGAATTTAGTAAATTACTATTTATATAATCGAACAAAAAAAATGACAAAAGTCCTTCTCCTTTCAGACTCTCACTCCTATATTGATGATCGGATTTTAGAATATGCCAGACAGGCAGATGAAATTTGGCATTGTGGTGACTTTGGAAGTTTTGAAATTATCGAACAACTAGAAAAAATCAAGCCGCTAAAAGGAGTCTATGGAAATATTGACAATGCGAAAATCCGTTCTGAGTTTCCTGAAGTAAATCGTTTTTTCTGCGAAAACCTGGAAGTTTTAATGATCCATATCGGTGGTTACCCCGGGAAGTATACACCTTTGGCCAAAAAAGAAATTACAGAAAAGGCGCCAAAATTATTTATATCAGGGCATTCCCATATTTTAAAAGCCATGTTTGAATCTAAAAATAACCTGCTCCACCTTAATCCAGGTGCTTGTGGAAAACAGGGATGGCACAAAACGAGAACGATGATGCGCTTTGTAGTAGATCATGACGAAGTAAAAGATCTTGAGATCATTGAATTAGGACCGAAATAAAGAAAGAATGAAAATCGGTGATAACGTTTCTGTAGTAGACGAAGATTTAAGCGGAGTAATCACTTCCGTAAATGGAAATATAGTCGTATTAAAAGATGAATACGGTTTTACCCATCAATACCCCAAAGAAAAGCTGGTGCCTAAAAACTCCTCTTTGTATGAAAATATCAAAGTGGTGAAAAAAGCAGAACCCCAAAAAACGATTTCGAAAAAACATCAGAAAAATGCTCTGATCTTAGATTTACATTTCCATAACCTGGTTAAAAACCCCAATGATTATGATGGCTTTGAAAGACTTTTTATTCAAAAGGAAAAGCTCCTGGAAGTGATTGCCTTTTGCAGAAAAAACCATATCAAAAGACTTGAAATTGTTCATGGAATTGGAGATGGTGTTTTACAGAGAATGGTTTTTGACGTTTTGGAAAGTCAAACACAGCTTGATTTTTATAATAAGGAAATACTTCACCATCAATCAGGTGCGGTAATGGTAGAATTTCACTAAATTTGCATCAATTGAATTATGAACGTACTTAATTTACTTTTTACCAAAGATGGATTAATCTACCAGATTGCGAGAAATAAAAGCATTTTGGAAGAAAAATCTTATTTCGTTACTGAAGAGTCTCCAAAAGATTTCATTGCTGACAAATTGGAGGAAGTTTTAATCAAGCAAAGATTTGATGAAATATCTGTTATCTCTGCTCTCAATCACTTTACATTGATGCCGGAAGGATTTTCGGATCATGAGGCCGGATATGACCTGATTGCATTCAATGCACCCGTTGATAAGGAAAATGAAGAGCTGATGCTTTCTCTTAATAAGAAATTCAGAGCACAGTTTTATTACACATTTCCCAAAGATTTCTACAAAAAAATAAAAGAGCTGGCAGTTCCCGTTCATTTCAATTTTTCAGGAGAAAAGTTTCTGAATTCAATTAACAACAAAAACAATAAAGAAATTCACATTAACCTTTATCACAATCAGTGTGAGTTTTTTGCTATTGACAATAAAAAGCTTATCCTATATAATAATCTTGATGTCAATTCGGAAGTTGACTTTCTGTATTTCATTATGTTTACCCTGAGTAAAATTGGTTTTGGAATTAATGAAACCTATTTTTATGCATATGGAGAAACAACCGAAAATGAGACCTTCATCTCTGAATTGCAAAAGTTCGTTAAGAACCTGAAAATTGTATTCGATAATATTCCTAATAAGAATTTCATATTAAATTAGGTCGCAGGTTGCAGAAGATAGGTTTTCGTTCCTGAAACTGCTACCCATTACCTACAATCTAACACCTAAACAACATGTATAGAATCATCGCAGGCAAATGGAAAGCCAAAAAAATAGCTGCTCCCAGAAACTTTGACGTAAGGCCAACAACAGACTTTGCAAAGGAAGCTCTGTTTAGTATTTTGGAAAATAAATACGATATGCAATCAATTTCAGTACTGGATCTTTTTGCAGGTATCGGCTCTATTTCCCTGGAATTTGCTTCAAGAGGATGCAAGGATGTAACATCTGTAGAAATGAACCCTAAACATACAGGATTTATTAATTCTACAGCTGCAGAACTGGACATGACTGTGCAAATTAATGTACAAAGAGGTGATGTCACAGACTGGTTAAAAAAATTCAGAAATAAAAAGTCCTTCGAAATTGTTTTTTCCGATGCCCCTTTTGAGACGGAGGAAAAAAAATATTACGAGATCATTTCTCTGGTACTGAACAATAAATATCTGAAAGAAAACGGAGTTCTGATTGTAGAGCACCAGAGTCGTCTAAAGTTTGATCATCCTAATCTGATCGATACCAGAAAATACGGAAATGTCAGTTTCAGTTTTTTTGAACCTAATAAAGAGGAAACCAACAATCAGGAAATTTAATTCTTGTATGAATTGGAGTATATAAAAAAAAAGCTGTTTCAAATTTTGAAACAGCTTTTTTTTTATAATACTTTTAGCTCGAGATCGATACTTTTCCCAAAAAACTTCTTAGATATCTTCTCAAAGTTTTTGGTAAGATCCGACAGATAAAAATGATAGTTGGGTTTTGCATTCTGATCATTCAATAGATTATATTTATCCAGAATAATCTTCAAATGATTAGCAACAATATTAGGGGAATCAATAACACGTACACGGTTTCCATAGTACTGCTTAATCTCATCAATCAATAGTGGATAATGCGTACATCCCAGAATTAATGTTTCAATATTTTTTAATTTACTATTGCTTAAATAATTGTAAATAATAGCATGGGTAATAGGATGATTTTTAAATCCTTCTTCAATAGCAGGTACCAATAAAGGCGTGGCCAATTCATCTACTTTAATCCATTTGTTATGTTTTCGGATGCTCTTTTTATACAACCCTGAATTAACAGTGGCTTTAGTAGCAATCACGCCTACATTATTATGAATTTCATATGACACTTTTTCAGCTACAGGATTAATAACATCAATCACCGGCACTTTTCCGGCAACCGACTGCATTACCTCATTCAAAGCATTCGCCGTAGCCGTATTACAGGCAATAACAATAGCTTTACAATTTTGCTCCAGCAAAAAATTAGTAATTTTTGTAGAATACTCAATAATAGCCTCCCGTGATTTCTCACCGTAAGGAAGATGCTTGGTATCTCCAAAATAGATGAGATCTTCATTAGGAAGAAGTCTTTTTATTTCTTTAGCGACCGTTAAACCTCCCACTCCACTATCAAAAATTCCGATAGGCTGTTTGGGTGAAAGATGAGAATAGTCTTGTTTCTTCGTTTTCAAATGAGTTGAAATTTTATACAAAATTAATGAATTTTATGAGTATTTCACCAAGACTTTATATCAAATCAAGAACAAATCTGAAGCAATCCCGTCTGCCATAAACCAATGTTTTTCAGGAATTTTTAAATGATTATTTTCAACGATTAAAATACCCTCTGATATTTTCTGTTGAATTTCATTTTGAGATTTTTGTAAAAACTCTTCCGGGAACTTGCTGTTTAAACTCCCCAGATCTACGCCCCACATTGTCCTCAAACCGATCATCATCATTTCATTAAACTGGTCTTCCTGGGAAAGGATTTCCGATTCCTTAGCCAATAGGTTTGAATTCAATTTTTTAATGTATTGCTGATTATTAGCAACATTCCAGCTCCTTACATCATATCCGTTATAAGAATGAGCAGAGGGACCGATTCCTAAATATTCTTTGTACTTCCAATACGAAGAATTATGTCTGGAATAAAAGCCTGGTTTTGCAAAATTAGAAACCTCATAGTGATCAAATCCGTGATCTTTTAAAAAGTCTGAAAGATAATAGAACTCTTTGTTTTGTTCTTCTTCCTTGGGATTGGCAACTTTCCCTTTCAAAATCCAGTCATTTAAGGCAGTTTTAGGCTCTACCGTCAATGCATATGAAGAAATATGAGGAACTTCCAGAGCTATGGTCTTATTTAAATTTTCTTTCCAGATCTCCAGGTTAGAGGTCGGGGAACCATAAATCAAATCAATACTTAAATTTTCAAATCCAAAATCCTGTGCCCTTTTAATAGAACCTTCGGCTTCTGATGCATTATGAGCACGATTCATTAGTTTAAGATCTTCATCAAAAAAGCTCTGCGTCCCAATTGACAAGCGATTAACAGGCGATTTGGACAAGTCTTTAAGAAAGTCCTTATCTAAATCATCCGGATTCGCCTCCAGTGTAATTTCTATATCTTTTTCAAAACTAAAATATTTCAAAACCTCATCGACTAAGGAGTTGATTTCATCACCTGAAAGAATAGAAGGAGTCCCACCTCCAAAGTAAAGAGACTGAAGAGTTTTATTCTGCAGTTCATCTTTTCTCAGAAAGATCTCTTTCTTCATAGCAGAAAGCATTTCATCTTTAGATTGCAAAGATGTGGAGAAATGAAAATTACAATAACTGCATTTCTGTTTGCAGAAAGGAATGTGAATATAAATCATAAAAAAAGCTCTGAAAAAATCAGAGCTCAAATTTATTTAAATTAAATTGATTAATATCTATATCCTCTATGATTAATGAAGTTATCAAAATTATAACCCAGTCCAATCATAAAGCTATTACCACCATACGTCTGAATATCAGATAATCCAAGGTTATAGGTAGCTCCTACCATAAACTTATTAAATCTCACTTTCACAATCGGTGAAATACTTAACTGCTGGTTGTCAAATCTGTTTTGAACTGTTCTATAGCTTACCCCGAAAGAGAATGAGTTGATATCATTAAAAAACGTTGCCATTAGGTTACCATCAATTGTTCTTGTAGAATTGGTATTTAAATTAACCAACACAGACGGTGTTACATACATATTGTCTGCAAAATGCCAGTCATACCCTAAGTTTAAGAAGAATTTAATTGGCGACGGCTCACGTCCGTTAACAATAGATTCATCATTCGTCAAAGCAATATCGTTAACAGAAACTCCTCCGAAGAGATTTTTAAAGGTAGCCGCCAAACCAAAGTTAGCATAAGCCATGAAAATATTTCTTTCTCCTTCTAATAATGGGTCATATCCATCCTCTGTGTGAAGTTTTGAATAATCAAAGTTCATATTATAAAAACTAACGCTTGTACCAAAAGAGAACTGGTCTTTTCTTTCTCCCTCGCTACTTAATGGGATAAAATAAGAAGCACCCGCTGTAATCCCACCTGCAGAAATAGGCCCATTACTATCTCTAAAAACAGATATCCCTGCACCAACTCTGTCAAAAATATTAGCATTGATCCCTATTGATTGTACATTAGGGGATTCGTTAAATTTTGAAAATTGTTGTTGATAGTTAAGGTTGAGCTGAACATAGTCTGTTTTACCGTATTGTGCCGGGTTGAACAGAAACTCACCATCTAAAAGATATTGTTGATAATATGGTAATGTTTCTTGTGCTTTGTATGCATTTGACAAAAGAGCCAAACACACTATAGCATATAGTTTTCTCATAACAAATCTTGATTTCAATTCAACAAATATAAAAAAAATCTCAATATATTTTTAGTTTTCTAAATATTTTCTCCATTTTTTTACGGCATCCGCCATATCTTGAGGCATTGGGCTCTCAAAATATAATTCCTGTTTTGTCGTCGGATGTATAAATCCTAAAGTGTGGGCATGAAGTGCATGTCTAGGAAGAATTTCGAAAACATTTTTAATAAACTGCTTATATTTCGGTAAATTAACCCCTCTTAACGGCGTATGTCCTTCATATCTTTCATCATTGAATAAAGTGTGGCCGATATGTTTAAAATGAGCTCTGATCTGATGGGTTCTTCCGGTCTCCAGTTTACACTCTACCCAGGTCATATATCTGAATCGTTCGAGAACTTTATAATGGGTAACGGCATGCTTCCCATGACTTCCATCTTCATAAACCGACATCTGCATTCTATTCTTAGGATGTCTGCCTATATGTCCTTTTATGGTTCCTTCGTCTTCCTGTACATTACCCCAGACAAAAGCCCAATACAATCGCTTGGTCTTTCTTTCAAAAAATTGTTTTGCGAGGAAGCTTAATGCATATTCGTTTTTAGCAATTACCAACAGTCCTGAGGTATCTTTATCAATACGATGTACAAGCCCTACTCTATCTAAATCTGATTTTTCTCCATTTTTGGCAAAATGAAATGCCAAAGCATTTACTAAGGTACCATCCCAATTTCCAAAGCCCGGATGTACCACCATTCCTGGCTCTTTATCTACCACTGCCAAATCATCATCTTCATATATAATATTAATAGGAATATCCTGAGGAATAATTACATTTTCTCTTGGCGGATGAGCAAGAAGAACGGAAATCTGATCTCCCGGTTTTACTCTGTAATTTTGTTTTACCGGAATTCCATTAACTACTACATTTCCAGCTCTGCAGGTTTGAGAAATTTTATTTCGTGAAGAATTTTGTCTGTAAATTAACAGGAACTTATCTATTCTTAAAGGCTCCTGGTTTTTGTCAACAGTGATATTAAGATGCTCATACAATCCTTTATTTTCCTCATCAATATCAATATTGTTGGAATCTAATAATTCTTCATCTAAAAAATCTTCGTTATCTTCTGTCATGATTTTTACTTTTTACACAAAAGGCTTCAACATAATAAGTTGAAGCCTATATTTTTTATAATAAATAACTTTTATTCTACTACGACTTTCTTAGCTTTAGGCTTTTGAGCCGGTTGTTGCGCAGGACTAGTAGTCGCTGCCTTATTGTTACTTCCCGTATTATTTCCCGAAGGAGTACTGGTAGAAGTTTTAGGTTTATTGTCCGTCGTTTTAGGCTTCGCTTCAGTAGTTACCGGTTTTGTTGCAGCAGCTTTTGGAGCTTCCGTCTTAGCCGGTTCTACTTTAGGAACTTCTTTTTTATGAATTGGCACCGGAGCTGGTTCATAAACAGGCTCCTGATGAATTGGAACTTCCTGATATTGTATCGGAGGAAGAGAAGTATCCACTTTCATACGATATATCGAGTTCAATTCTTCAATCTTGAATCGAAGTTCAGCAGGTGTTTTCTTACTAGCCCAAAGGTCGATCTGCATTCCCTGGTCCCTTACATCTCCCGAAGCAGGATCCTGATAATAGATAATATCAGATTCATCCTTACTTCCGTCTTCATGTTCTACCAATCCTACTTCAAATAAACTTCTGGCAATAACTGCACGGGCATCTTTCACAGTATACCCCACCACATTAGGAATGGTAATATTTCTCATAGGTCCGGAACCTACTACCAGGTCAATGGTAGAAAATCTAGGAATCAACGATCCCGGCTTCACTACATTTCCTTTAAATAATATTCTAAGTATAGCATCTTTCTGGATACTAGGTTCAAAAATAGTATCACCTACCTTCAAACCAACCTGATCTATTCTCTGGAAGGCTAATCCTGAATATTTATTAATAACATCTGGAACTGCGACAGGAGCCCAGCTTCTAGGATTTACCATTAAATGAATAGCCCGGCCATCTTTTACATGAGAGCCAGGTGATGGTGACATTTTAAGAACCTGAAAAGGTCTGTATTTAGGATCATAAGTAGCACTATCTACCTCATAACCAAGTCCGGCATCATCTAATATTTTGACAGCTTCGTGTACAGATCTATTAACAACATTGGGAACCGGTATTTCCTGACCGTGATTGGTGTGATATTCTAACCAACGAAACGTAAGCCATACCAACCCCACAAAAACACCGATGGCTACTAACAAGTTCAACAAAACTTTCCAATTGAAAAGTGATTTAAGCATACTTAAAAATACTTTAATTATATGGCAAATATAGCTAATAATTTTAGAATGTACTTTTTATTTAACACATTTCATATTTGGCTTCAAAATTTTGAATTTTCCCTTATTGCATTACATAAAATGATTAAATTTGCCTTAATTGATACTATATGGTTATGAGCAAAAAAAGTGTTGCCGTAGTTATGGGAGGCTATTCTGATGAATATGTCGTTTCTTTAAAAAGCGGTCAATTAATTTATGACTCTTTAGACAGGGATCTATATGATGTTTATAAAGTAGTTGTTTTAAAAGAAAAGTGGTATTTTCTGGATCAAAATAATAAAGAATACCCTATCAACAGAGGTGACTTCTCTGTAACATTAGAGAATAATGAACAATTAAAATTTGATGTCTGCTTTAATATTATCCACGGGACACCGGGTGAAAATGGCATCCTCCAAGCTTACTGGGATGCAATAGGCCAAACCTATACCGGATGTAGTTTTTATCAGAGTGCTTTAACATTCAATAAAAAAGATACCTTAGCTGTATTGGCAAAATATGGAATTCCTTCAGCAAAAAGTGTCTATCTGAAAAAAGGAGACCCTATCAATGCAGATGAAATTGTAGATGTTCTTGGCCTTCCATTATTCGTTAAACCTAACCAATCAGGATCTTCCCTTGGAATATCCAAAGTGAAAGATAAGTCTGAATTGCTGCCAGCTACTGAAATTGCTTTTAAAGAAGATCAGGAAATTTTAATTGAAAGCTTCCTCGATGGAATGGAAGTTTCTGTGGGAGTAATCGATTTTAAAGGAGAAACTATTGTTTTAGGGATTACAGAAATTGTTCCTCAAAATGAATTCTTTGATTATGAGGCTAAATATGAAGGCGCATCAGAAGAAATTACCCCGGCAAGAATTGATGAAGCTACGACAAAAAGAGTAGAGGAAATTTCAAAACGGGCATATGACTCTCTTGGGATGAGCGGTTTTTCGCGTAGCGAATATATTTTAATGGATGGCATTCCATATATGCTGGAAATGAATACCAATCCTGGATTCTCTCCGGCAAGTATTTTACCTCAGCAGGCGAAACATTATGGAATTTCCATTATGGATCTTTGTGGAAATGAAGTTGAAAAAGCATTAGCGAAAAAATCGAATTGATATGAAAATTGCTGTTTTTCCAGGATCTTTCGATCCTATTACCCTAGGACATTATGACATTATAGAAAGAGCAGCTCCTCTTTTCGATAAGCTGATTATTGCTATCGGACAGAACTCTCAAAAGAGATATATGTTTCCTCTAGAGAAACGGATGGAGTTTATTCAAAATTCGGTTTCAGAATTTCCCAATGTGGAGGTAGATTACTTTGAAGGCCTTACTGTAGATTACTGTTTTGAGAAAAATGCTCAATTCATTCTCCGTGGTCTCAGAAATCCCGCAGATTTTGAATTTGAAAAAGCGATAGCTCATACCAACAGAACCCTGGCTCATAAAAAATTAGAAACCGTATTCTTACTTACCTCATCAGGAAAATCTTTCATCAGCAGTAGTATTGTAAGAGAAATCATTAACCACGGAGGTGAATATGAACTACTGGTTCCGGATTCAGTAAGAGTAGAAAAATAAGTAATGAGTAATGGGCAATGAGTAATAATAGTAGTATGGACTTTAACCAAACTTTTAGAGAAAGAACTAAAGATTTTTCAATTGCTATTATTAAATCACTTTCTTCATTACCTTACGCAGATGACATTGCTGTTATCAGAAAACAGATTATAAGATCGTCTACTTCAGTTGCTGCCAATTACAGAGCAATGTCAAGAGCCAGATCTGAAAAAGAAAGATTTGCCAAAATATGTATTGTTGTGGAAGAGATTGATGAAACACAGCTTTGGCTTGAAATCATTGAAGAATTAGAATATTTAGATTCAGAAAAAATTTTATTATTAAAATCAGAATGTGACGAATTAGTAAAGGTTATGACAAAATATAAATTCACTTTATCTCAAAAATAAATTACGTATTTTCTATTACTTATTACCAATTAATCATTATTCATAGTATATGCACGAACAGCTCAACTTTATTATAGAAGTGCTTGGAACCATTGCCTTTTCGATGTCGGGAAGTTTTGCGGCCATGCAAAAGCGTCTTGATCCTTTCGGGGTTCTGATTATTGCGTTTGTAACTTCTGTGGGAGGTGGAACTGTAAGGGATTTGCTTCTTGATCTACCGGTATTCTGGATGCATGATCTATTAACCTGCGCTGTTATTATCATCACCAGTATATTCACTATGGTTTTTAAGTCTTTAGAAAAGAATTTCCGGGTGACCTTATTTATTTTTGACAGTTTCGGGCTTGGATTATTTACCATTATTGGTGTCCAAAAAGGGTTAAATGTGAATATTCACCCCTTAATCTGTATTGGTTTAGGAACTATTACCGGTTGTTTTGGGGGAATTATCAGAGACATCTTACTCAACAGAATTCCTTTGATCTTTAGAAAAGAAATTTATGCAACAGCATGTATTGTTGGAGGTGCAGCTTTTCTGTTAATGACCAAATATACCAATATGTCCTACACTTTCATTCAGATCTTTACTATTCTACTGATTGTAGGAATACGGACTTTAGCTGTAAAATACCATTGGCAGATTCCAAAGTTTTATGGTCATGATCAAAACTCAGAAATGTAAATTATAGAATATAAAAAAAGCACCTTATTCAGGTGCTTTTTTATGTATTTGAATTTCTCGTTAGAAAAATTTCCCTCTTTGTCTCATATTAGGATTATGCATATGTTTTTGCATAGAAGGCATTTTCAACTGATCTTTCATCATTTTGATCTGATCAGTCATCATTCCTGCTGTATCTAATCTTTTAGCTTCTTCCAATAATTTTTGTCCCTCTTGTTTTCTTCCTTTGGAGATTGCAGAAGCAGCAAGATTTAATGTAGCCATTGCTCTGTCATGCTTCATGTTCAATCCATATTCCAATGCTTTTTTCATTAAAGGCTCTACCTTGGTAGGGTGTTCCTGAGCTAAAGTTAACCCTTGCAGATAATGGAAATATCCGTATTGTGATTTGTGTAATTGATTTTGATAGTTGGTAATTTTATTCAAATGGGTTACCGCTTTTTCCATATTCTGTTTTCTCAGTTGCCAGAATGCCAAAAGGATATATTCATTTTTAAAGAAAAGAAAAATAGGCAATGCTGCTAGGAGAAATATAACAATTCCCCAACCTAAACTTCTTGTAAAGAACATCAGATAAAGACCTGCGATAATAAGAAGTGCTGCGATTACAATTTTTACGTACTTATTCATTATTAAAATTTAGAAGTGCAAAGATAAAGAATTTAGAGATGAGAAGCTAGAAGTTGGAAGCTAGAATTTTCACAACTACTCGCTCTTAATTTTTTCAAAAGTCTGAAAGCAAAAATCATATTGATTTTTTTCGTCTTTTTCATGGCAGATCTCATCCACTTTCTTCCAGACCTTTCCATTGATTTTTGGAAAGAAAGTATCAGCTTCAAGATCAGCTTTTACTAAAGTTATCTCCAGCCTGTCTGCCATATCTATTGTCTGTTCGTAAATATTTCCACCACCGATAATAAAGACATTTTCATCAATTTTCTTAGCGAATTTCACAGCTTCTTTAATGCTTCCGACAATTAGAATCCCTTCCTCAAACCAGTCCTTCTTTCTTGAAATTACAATATTGGTACGATTGGGAAGCGGCTTTCCGATACTTTCATAAGTCTTTCTTCCCATGATGATCGGATGTCCCGAAGTTAAATCTTTAAAGTGCTTTAAATCCTTAGGAAGATGCCAAAGCAACTGGTTGTTAAAACCAATTTCATTCTTCTCTCCCATTGCTACCACAATTGTTGTCATTAAAATTATTTTCTGCAAAATTAGCACATAATTTGTATATTTGATTAGCACAAAAAATTTAAAAAAAATAAACTATGAAAAATAAAGGCTGTTTGAGCGCTGGAACTATCGGTATTGCTCTCCTTGTTATTGTTGCCGTTCTCTTCTTCTGGGGAAAAAGCGGATATAATAATTTTGTAACCAAAGAACAAAACGTTAATACCAAGTGGTCTAACGTGGAAACTGTTTATCAGAAGAGAGCCAACTTAATTCCTAATCTGGAAAGAACAGTAAAATCTTATTCAAAATTTGAGCAGGAAACATTGACCAAAGTTGTAGAAGCACGTTCTAAAGCAACCTCCATTAATATTGATCCTACCAATATGACTGAAGCAGATCTTGCAAAGTTCCAGGCTGCACAGGGAGAATTATCAGGAGCCTTAAGCAGATTAATGGCTGTTGTAGAATCTTACCCGAATTTAAAAGCGGATCAGCAGTATATCAACTTCCAAAGAGAATATACAGCTATTGAAAACAGTATCAGAACAGAAACTGTTTACTATAACGGAGCTGCACAAGATTACAATACATCGATTAAAACTTTTCCAAATAATATTTTGGCGAATTTCACAAACTTTAAAGAAAAGCCTTACTTCAAGGCAGAAGCAGGAGCTAATAAAGCACCTGAAGTTTTCTCTGAATGATGAGCAAATTCCTAACAAATCAGCAGATAGCTTCCCTTGTGGAAGCTATTCAGTCTGCGGAAGAAAATTCCACAGGCGAAATTAGAGTGCATATTGACTCCAATACGGAGATCCAGCATGCAGAAACGGCATTGGAGGTTTTTAAAAAACTAGATATGCATAAAACTGCGGAAAGAAATGCGGTTCTTTTTCACGTCAATTTCGAACAAAAGTATCTTACCATTATTGGTGATATTGGAATTCATGAGAAAGTACAACAGCAATACTGGGATCATCTGCATGATTTTATTACTTCTGAATTTGCAAAAGGAAATTATCATAAAGCTTTAAAAAGTGCCATTCTTGAAACTGGTCTTGAACTAAAAAAATACTTTCCTATAACAGGAGAAAACCCCAATCAACTCCCCAATGAAATTACGTTCTCTTAAAATAGTATTTTCATTTTTATTCATTTGCTTTTACAGTATTGTATCAGCACAATACAGCATTCCTAAAAAACCTGCAGTTTTATATCCGGTTTATGATGAAGCTAACCTTCTTTCACAACAGGAAAAAGATGCGCTTAATAATAAGCTGATTAAATTTGCAGATTCAACCTCAACGGAAATTGAAGTCATTATCATTCCAAGCACCAAAGGACAGGACATCAACTTCCTGGCAACCATGTTTGGTGAACAATGGGGAATTGGTAAAAAAGGAGTAGATAACGGTGTCGTTTTTCTTATTGCCACGCAAGACAGAACCATGTCTATCCAGCAAGGAAGAGCAGTAGAACAATATCTGACAGCATCGGTCTCCGGGCAAATATTAGATTATATCGTAACCCCAAAATTCAAACAGGGCCTATGGTATGAAGGTATCAACGGTGGTACCTCAGCTATTATGGAAGCGGTACAGGGAAAGTTCAAACCTGTAGCCAATCAATCCGGTGGAAGTGGAAGCGTTTCTAAAATTATTATCATTGCGTTTGTGATCTTTATTATCCTGGTAATTTTATTTGGAAATAAAGGTGGCGGTGGCGGAAACAATGACGATGATGACGTCATCATTACAAGAAGAGGACGTAGAAACTATCCTGGCGGATTCTTTCCGTTCCCGGGAAGCTTCGGCGGTGGCGGATTTGGTGGCGGCAGTTCCGGAGGTGGATTTGGCGGCTTCGGAGGAGGTGGAAGTTTTGGAGGCGGTGGCGCTTCCGGAGGATGGTAAAAAAAGTATATAAATATAAAACAGTCATCTCTTTGGCTGTTTTTTTATTTAACTTCTACAGAGAAAAATCTATAAAACACACTGAAAACTATGGGTAATCCATTATTTTTTTAATATATTTACTGAAAACAGGGTTATGAAAAAGACTTTGGTGGTTTTTGCACATCCGTATCTGGAGCACTCTAATTCGAATGTAGAGCTAATTAATTTCTATGTTCGCCATCAGCATTTTACCCTTCGTGATCTTTATGAAGACTATCCGGATTTTCACATTGCTGCATTCAGAGAAAGAAAACGACTGAACAGCTATGACCGTTTCATCTTCCAGTTTCCTATCATCTGGTTTGGAATGCCTCCCTTATTGAGATTGTGGATCGATGAAGTTTTTGATCGTGACTGGTTGAAAGAAGGAGAATATAATCCGTTGGAAGGCAAAGAAGTGTACATCCTGGTAACAACAGGAGGGAAAGAAAGATCCTTTACCAAAACAGGAACTTACCAATATACCATTGATGAGCTCATCAGTGGGTTGATTGTTTCTCTAAATGTTTTTAAAGCCAATATCAAAAATATAAAGATTGTTTACGAAGCCAATAAACTGACCAAAAAAGAAATTATCCTTCATAAGAAAGAATTTATGGAGCTTCTGAATCAATAGAATTTAAAATACACATGGAATCTACTCTAGCAATGAATACCTTACTTTTTTTGGGTGTAGCCATTATCATGGTTCCATTAGCAAGGAAATTTGGGTTAAGTTCAGTAATCGGATATATTGCCGGAGGAATTATCATCGGTCCCTATGTGCTTAAACTTACCGGAAAGAATGTTAATGACATTATGCACGCCAGTGAATTCGGGGTTATTATGCTTCTATTTTTAGTTGGACTGGAACTGGAACCTAAAAAATTCTGGGAAATGCGAAAAAAGATTGTGGGGCTGGGCCTTACTCAAATGTTGCTGACTATTTCTCTTTTATTCCTGGTCTTTATCAGTGTCGGATGGCAATTCGAAAGAGCCATTGCCATAGCCATGTGTTTTGCTTTATCATCTACCGCAATTGTTTTACAAACTTTACAAGAAAAGAATAACCTGAAAACAACTGCAGGTGAGGCTTCATTTTCAACTTTACTGTTTCAGGATATCGCAGTCATTCCTATTCTCGCCATTCTTCCTATTGTAGCCCATTATAAAGTAGATCATGAAGATAATGAAATACAGGTTATTATTCACAAGCTTCCGGAATGGATTCAGGCGGGTACCGTACTCTTTGGCGTAGCCTTTCTTATCTTGTTGGGAAGATATGTATTTGTTCCGTTTTTAAGATATATTTCAAAATCCGGAATGACGGAATTACTGACAGCCTCTTCCTTATTTTTGGTTATAGGTGTTTCAGAATTAATGATTCTTATTGGTCTCTCTCCTGCTTTAGGAGCATTCCTTGCCGGAGTGATGCTAGCCAACAGTGAGTTTCGTCATGAGCTGGAAGCGCAAATTGATCCGTTCAAAGGATTGCTACTGGCAGTCTTCTTTGTCAGTGTAGGTTCGACCATGAACTTTAATATCATCCAACAGGATCCCATATTCATTTTCAGTACCGTATTTGCTGTTTTATTTGTAAAATTTTTTGTGCTCTATGGAATTGGAAAGTTTTTCAAGATTGATACGCCACAGAGCCTATTTTATGCTTTTGCGCTCTCTCAGGTAGGAGAATTCGCCTTTGTCCTTATCAACTATACTTCGGATCTGTATCTTTTAACTCCCGAACTCAATGCTCAAATGATGGCGGTTACAGCTATTACCATGTGTATTACTCCTCTACTCCTGATTATAAACGATAGATTTATTACTCCTAAATTCATTAAAGAAGTACCGGAAGAAGAGCATGATTTTAATATCCTTGACAGTGATGTCAGCCAAAAGAAAATCATCATCGTCGGTTTTGGTCATTTTGGAAGTACGGTAGGACGTCTTCTTAAGGCCAATAAAATTCCTGCTACCGTTTTGGACAGGGATTCTGACCGGGTAAAATTATTAAGGAGCTATGGATTCAAAGTATATTACGGGGATGCCACCAGAATTCCGACTTTAAGAGCTGCCGGTATTGAAGACGCCGAAGTACTCGTTCTTTGCCTCGATGATGCCAATGACAATATGTTTATCGCTGATCTGGTTCGGGAGCATTATCCTAAAGTAAAGATCTTCGTAAGAGCAAAAAACAGGCTCGATGCTTATACTTATCTCAACAATGGCATTGATCATATTTATCGTGAAACATTGGGAACAGCGGTAGATATGGCTATTGATGTACTTCATGAAACAGGGATGAGAAAGTACGCAGCCAGACGTCTCGGTCAACGATTTATGGCCATTGATAAAGCTTCCATCCGAAAGCTGGCTAAAGCCAAAGAAGAGGATGAAATTCTCCAATTTACGACAAAAGAAATCCTCCAACGTGAGGAGGAATTACTGGCATATGACAACCTTAGATTTGACAATAAGGATTGGGAAGGCTCCCCATCAACAGAGGAAGACGAAGATGAGGAACCTGAAATTTAATTTATTGAATATTTACACTTCCACCGCTACTTTCCTCTTTATTCACGGATGTTACATTTCCTTTTTTATAAACGTCAACACTTCCTCCTGAAGAAGCATTCGCATCAACTTTAGTTGTTGCACTGACTTGTACGCTTGCTCCACTGGAAGCTTCAGCTTTCACATTTTCCGCCATAACATCTTTTGCTGAAATGCTACTGGCTGAAGAAGAAGTAAATTCAGCATTTTTTGCTTTTCCGGAAATACTGATGCTTGCAGCTGAAGAGGCTTCTACATCTAGATCAACAGCCCATATCTTGCCTTCAAAACTACTGCTGCTGTCTGCGTTTATATCCAAACTGTTAGCCTCAATATCTCCGTTAATACTTGCAGCACTGGATAGCTCTATGTTTGTCTTTTCCTGAGTAAATTTATCTTTAACCGTGATTTTTCCAGCTGAGTTGGCAATAAGCTTGGTGAAATCTTTCGTATAAATTTTCGCCGTGACATTATTGGTATTCATCACCCTGATTCCTGGCTTATAATGGATATGTAATTTTCCACCATTATTTTCTACTAAGACCTCATTAATAATAGCCTCCGGCGCTGAAATAACGACCCTTTCCGTTTCAGACTTGATCACTTCCGCATCAATAGCCTGAGATACTTCTATTTCATCAAAATCACCTTTAAATTCCTTTTCCTGAATAGGTCCTTGATCTTTATTCGTTATCTTGGAAGATACCCAATCACTTTTTTCATTGATTTTTCGCTCATACTTGCCATTACACGAGGATAGAATTGCAAAGGCTGAAAAAATAAAAAGAGTTGTTGTTTTCATGTTTTATCACTTTATAAATTAAGTTTTTAATATCTTTATACTTTAATAACAACTAATTTATGAAAAATATTACATCAGTATTATTAATTTCTGCTTTAGCATTTAATTACTCATGTACGACAATGAAAAAAAACGATACTCAACAGGAAATTCCTACACCCGATCCGTCCTTATCATCCAATCCTTTTATGAAAAAAAGCAAGCTTCAGTATGAAGCTCCGGAGTTTGATAAAATTAAGAATGAGCACTTTAAACCTGCTTTTGATTTCGGATTAAAGCAGCAAGACGCTGAAATTATTAAAATTGCTAATAATCCTGATGCCCCAACTTTCGAAAACACTATTGTTGCTTTGGAAAAAAGCGGTGAGGTTCTGAAAAGAACTTTAATTGTATTTTCAAATTTAACAAGTGCCAATACCAATCCTACACTACAGGCTTTAGATGAAGAATATGCACCAATCCTTGCTGCACATTCAGATAAGATGTATCTGAATGACAATCTTTACAAAAGAATACAAGCAATCAAAGAAGACGGTCTGGATCCGGAAGGAAAAAGATTGGTACAGTACTATAAACAGAACTTTGAAATCGCAGGAGCTAATCTTTCAGCTTCTGATAAAGAAAAGCTGAAACAAGTCAATCAGGAATTGGCTTCACTTTCTACTCAATATTCAAATAAGTTGTTAGAAGCAAGAAAACAGGGCGGCGTTTTCTTTTCTGATGCCAAAGAGCTGGACGGGCTTTCTGCTGATGAAATTGAAGCAGCAGCTACTGATGCAAAAACGGCCGGCCAAACCGGTAAGTATCTTTTAGCATTACAAAATACAACACAGCAGCCTTTACTACAAAACCTTAAAAACAGAGCTACCAGAGAAAAGCTCTTTAAAGCATCATGGTTAAGAGCTGAAAAAGGAGATGCTAATGATACAAGAGAAACGATTGAAAAGCTGGCTAAATTAAGGCTTAAGAAAGCTCAGATCTTAGGTAAAAAAAGTTTCGCAGAATGGAAGCTTCAGGATCAGATGGCTAAAACTCCCGAAGCAGCAACTAAATTAATGAATCAAATTGCGACACCTGCTGTAGAAACAGCAAGACGTGAAGCAAAAGATATACAGGATTTAATTGATCAGCAAAAAGGAGGCTTCAAAGTAGAACCTTGGGACTGGAATTTCTATTCCGAGCAGGTAAGAAAAGCCAAATTCGATTTAGATGAAAACCAGATCAAACCTTATTTTGAAATATCTACTGTGTTGGAAAAAGGAGTTTTCTATGCAGCAGAAAAATTCTATGGGATTACCTTCAAGAAGAGAACCGATCTTCCAACATACCATCCAGACGTAGTAACGTATGAGGTTTTCGACCATGATGGAAAATCAATCGCTATTTATTATTTAGATTTTTATACAAGAGATTCTAAAAATGGAGGTGCGTGGATGAGTAACTTTGTTGAACAATCTTATCTGTTAGGAACAAAACCAGTAATTGTAAATTGCTATAATTATCAAAAACCTGCTCCAGGAAAACCATCTTTAATAAGTTACGACGACGTTTCTACGATGTTCCATGAGTTCGGACACTCTATTCATGGAATGTTTGCAAGTCAGAAATACCCTTCTCTTTCCGGAACAAATGTACCGAGAGATTTCGTGGAATTTCCATCACAGATTAATGAGCATTGGGCTTTAGACCCTATTATTCTAAGGAATTATGCCCTTCATTATGAAACGAAACAACCTATTCCACAAACTTTAGTTGATAAAATCAAAAAAGCAGGAACGTTCAATCAAGGATATATGACAACAGAACTGGTTTCTGCTGCAGAGCTTGATATGGACTGGCATACCGTTACGAATGAAAGCCAGCTTATTCCGGTATTGGATTTTGAAAAACAATCTTTGGCAAGCCATGGATTTACTTTAGCTACCGTTCCGCCAAGATATCATACACCTTACTTCGCACACATCTGGGGTGGAGGTTATTCAGCCGGTTATTATGCCTATTTATGGTCTGAGACCCTTGACAATGATGCCTGGGAATGGATTGAAAAGAATGGAGGCTTGACAAGAGAAAATGGAGACCGATTCAGAAAGTACATTCTTTCTGTAGGAAATTCTATTGACCTGAATCAGGCATTCAGAGATTTTACAGGACATGATCCGGATATTAAACCTTTATTGAGAAACAGAGGTTTTATAAAATAAAAAAATAAGCATCCAATCCAATGGATGCTTATTTTTTTTGAATACCGAGTATCCATATAAAACTTATCCTTAAATGAATGCATCTCAAAAACTTTTACGATTTTTGTCATTCAAAAAGTAAAAAATGAATTGTCCCTGTTGCTCCGGTAAATCGTATGAAGAATGTTGCCAACCTTATCATACAGAAGAAAAACATGCTCCTACTGCAGAAGCTTTAATGCGTTCCCGCTTTTCCGCATTTGCAATACCTAACGGTGTGTATTTAATGGAAACTACCCTTCCCGGAAAGCGCAAACTTCATAATAAAGAGGATTTACAGGAATGGGGCGAAATAAATCAATGGACGAAGTTAGAGATTGTGAAGACTCCGGCATTAAACCAGGTTGAATTCAAAGCTTATTATATTGACGAAGAAGGAAATCCACAGATTCATCATGAGTTTTCCATCTTCCAGAAAATGCATGACCGATGGTATTATGTCTCCGGTGAATTTCTGGATTAAATACTCCTCAGCAACATTGATACTACAAAAAAAATGTCCGAAAAAATCGGACATTTATATTATTTTTTAGTGAGCGTCTGTACCGTCAATTCCATGAGAATGCCCATGTGACAATTCTTCTTCTGTCGCCGGACGAGTATTTAAAATTTCTACCTGGAAATCTAATACTTTCCCCGCCATTGGATGATTAAGATCTGCAACTACAACTTCTGGTGTTACTTCTACTACCACTGCCTGGAAATTATTCCCTTGGTTATCAGATAAAGGCAAAATAGCTCCTACAGGAGGCATTCCTGATTCTTTAAACATATCAACCGGCAATTGAGCAATAGCATCAGGTTGTCTTTCACCATAAGCTTCTTCAGGCTGTATTGTAAAGGCTACCTTATCACCAGCTTTCAAGCCAAGGATATTTTGTTCAAACTTTGGAATCATCATTCCTACTCCGTGCAAAAATGTTAGTGGATTTTCTGCTGTTGTTTCTTCTACAAGAATCTTACTTCCATCTTCTTCGATTGTGTGAAGTATGTAACTTACAGCTACAACATGATTGTTTTCGATTGTCATATTTTTTCTTTTTTTCGTGAGTGTTTTTCACGATTAATACTACAAATATACTGTTTTTGATTATTTAGAGAAAAACTGCTGAAGGAATCTTAAAGCAATATTCCGTCTTCTACTTCCTGTTCTTTGTTTCCTCGCGTTTTTTCTGTCTCAGCACAAATAGATACAAACTCTCGACTTTGGTTCTTGCCCATGGCGTTTTACGTAGAAATTTCAGAGAAGAATTGATGCTTGGATTATCTGTAAAGCATTTTATATTGATTTGTTCACCCAGCTTTTCAAAGCCTTTATAATACTCCACTAGTTCCTCGAGAATAGCATCAAGTCTTTTTCCGTGAAGGGGATCTTTGGACTGCTGTTCCATATTTTTTCTGTAAAAGTAATAATAAGCCTTTAATATAATGTTATAATTTATGAATTACCACCTCGTCAGTTCGAGTGAAATGATTCGCAGTAAAACGAAGAAGCATTTTGTATCGAGAACGGACTACTGATATTATTACTAACTGCAACACGAAAATCGTATCCTAAATTTCACTTTCCCTTTTTTGTTTCTTACATTTGAAATATGAAAATTCTGCATACAGCCGACTGGCATTTAGGCAAACGTTTGGATCGTTTTTCGCGTCTGGAAGAGCAAATCCAGGTGATGGATGAAATTGTTCAGATTGCTGATGCTCAAAAAGTCGATCTTATAATTGTTGCCGGAGATTTGTTTGATAATTTCAATCCCAGCGTTGAAGCGACTGAACTATTCTATAAAACATTAAAACGTTTATCATTAAATGGGAAACGACCTGTCATTACCATTTCAGGAAATCATGATTCGCCTAATTTAATTGATGCCCCTGATCCTCTGGCTCGCGAGTGTGGGATTATATTAATTGGCCATCCAAAAGCTAAAGTTAATCCATTTGAGCTGGAACATTTTGCTATCTCGAATTCTGTGGAAGGGTTAATTGAATTACAAATCCATCATTTGGGTTTTCCTATTCGAATTATACATACTCCATATGCCAATGAAATCCGGCTTAAAGAATATTTAGGAGAGCATAAGGAAGAAGAGCTCAACAGGGTTTTAGGGGAAAACTGGAAGAAACTTTCTGAGGAATTTTGTGATGAAAATGGAGTCAATATCCTGACTGCCCATTTATATATGAATAAAAAAGGAACTGAACTTCTTGAGGAACCTGAAGGTGAGAAGCCTATTAAAATAGGAGCTGCAGATCTTATCTATTCGGACATCATTCCGGATCAGATCCAATATACCGCTTTAGGACATCTTCATAGTTTTCAGAATATTGGAACTCCGGAAAAGCCCGCTATATATGCATCTTCGCCTTTGTGTTATAGCTTTAGTGAAGCCGGACAGACAAAATGCGTTAATATCATTGATGCAGAGCCCAATAAACCGGTTACATTTGAAAGAATTGCTCTAAAAAAGGGGAAAACCTTAGTAAGAAAAACTTTTAATTCAATAGACAATACCGTACAATGGTTACAGGAAAATCCTGATACTTTAGTTGAGCTTACTCTGGAAAGTGAAACATTTTTAAAAGCGGAAGAAAGAAAAAAACTCTATCAGTCACACCAAGGCATTGTTCACCTTATTCCCAAGGTTAAAAACCAGGACAGTAATGAAAGTGAACTGCGCAACATCGATTTAAATCAGGATATCCAATCGTTGTTTAAAGATTATTTCAAATCTAAGAATGGAGGTCAGGAGGCCAATGAAGATCTAATGAATTTGTTCAATGAAATACTAAACGAATAACAATGATTCCGATTAAACTAACAATAGAGGGACTTTATTCTTATCAGGAGCGGCAGACAATAGATTTTAAAAATCTTACAGAAGCTGGCTTGTTTGGAATCTTCGGGTCCGTAGGATCCGGAAAGTCTTCAATTCTTGAGGCAATTTCTTTTGTTTTATATGGAGAAACTGAACGTCTGAATATGCGTGACAAAAGAGCTTACAATATGATGAATCTGAAATCTAACAGCTCTTATATTGAATTTGATTTCGTCAGCCATGAAAATAAACTTTTCCGGGTAGCCAGAGACTTTAGACGAAACTCCAAAAAGTTTGATGACGTAAAGCCTTCTTCTGTTACTTTCTATGAAAACATTAATGAAAAATGGATTCCTCTGGATCATTCTAATGCAGAACAAATTATAGGACTAAGCTATGCTAATTTCAAACGTACGATTATCATTCCCCAAGGCCAGTTTAAAGAATTCTTAGAATTGGGGGCTGCAGAGCGAACCCATATGATGAAAGAAATTTTTAATCTTCAGCGCTTTGATCTGCAGAATAATGTTTCTGCCTTATATGCCCGAAACAGATCCGAACTTGATCAGTTACAAGGGGAGTTAAAAGGTTTTGAAGAAATAAATGAAGAACAGCTTAAGTCCCAAAAAGAAAAACTTAAAGAAGAGCAGCAAAAATTTGATGAGGTAAAAAAAGAGCATCTTCATATTTCAGAAAAATACCAACAGCTAAAGAATCTAAAAACTGATTTTGAAAATCTTCAGCAGAAGAAAGAAAACTTTCTGAAAGTATCTTCTGAAAAAGAAAAAATCGACGAATTAGAGAAGAAAACCAATCTTTATGATACCGTATACAGGGTTTTTCATCCTTTATTACTAGAAAAAGATAAGCTGTCAAATGAAATTTTATCCAAGAGAAAAGATCATGAAAGCCATACAAAATCATTACATGAAACAGAAAAAGTCTTCAATAAAATACAAGAGCAGCTTCACCTCATCCAACCCAAGTTTGAGGCTTTAAACGTAACCAAAATACAAGAAAGCGACCTCAACCTGATTCTTCAAATAATGAAATTTTCAAAAGAGATCAGTACGCTTGAAGAAAGAACTAAAAAAGGATCGGAAAAGGTAAATGAAGTAAAAGAGAAACAACAAACTATTCAAAAGAAAGTAGATACCTTATCTAAGGAGCTGGAAGCACTAAAGCCTCAAAAGCTAGATGCTAACCTATTACTTAATGTTGCCAATTGGTTTGTTCATAAAAAGAGCCTGATCTCTCAGCAGCAAAAGCAGACTCAAAAGCTTATTGTGCAAAAAGAGTCTATTCAAAAGATTACAGACGAGCTGAAACTACTGGAGGTAGACACTGATACTTTTAGAGAGAAATTTAAAATAAAATCTGACGCTTTAGAAGCTAATAAAAAAGAATTATCTCAGAAACTTGACCATTTAAAATTACAAAAAGAACTATCCCGTTTTGCCAGCGAATTACATGCAGGAGAATCCTGTCCGCTTTGCGGTTCCCTGGAACATCCGAATATTATAGAATTTCATGATGTCAATAAAGAAATCCAGGAAATTCAGGAGAAAACACAATCTATTGAACATGAGATTTCAAAAATTCAGAACCAAAAGACAGATATTGAAAAAATTCTGGATCGGAGAAATATATTTGAGGCTCAGCTGCAATCGGAGCAAAGTGTTTTAGAAATTCTTCAGAATGAGCTTAAGGATCATTACCAAAAATTTGTTTGGTTAGATTTCAATGCTGACAACGAAAGCGAGTTTGAAGCCAAACGTCAACAATCGTCTGTTATAGAAAAACAAATTGAAGAAATCAACCACCAAATTTCGCAAGAAAGAGAAGCCCTTGAAAAGGAACGGGAAAACCTTGAAAAATATAATAAAGCTTTAGAAGAGTTTAAACTTGAAGAAGCAAAAAAAGAAGAACAAATCAATACCAACCGTTCTAATTTAAAAAACTTAGACTGGAATGAATACAAAGAAAAAGAATATTCTGAAGTTGAAATCCTGTATCAGCAGTTAGCTCAATCTAATATTGAAACAGAAAAAAATTACTTAAGCCTCACTCAGCAGGAAAAAGAAACCTCTCCCAAACTGACAGAACAGCAAACCATCGTTACTCAATTAAACAACAGGATTTCAGAGTTAGAAAGAGAAATAGCTTCTCATAATCAAATCCTGGAAAAAGCTTTATCAGAAAAAAGCTTTCATTCAATAGCTGATGTTCAGGGTATTTTAAGCCAGGAAATTTCAGTTCAGGAGACAAGAAACCAGATTCAGGCATTCAGGATTCAGTTTGAAACTTTAAAAAACAGCATTCATGAATTAGAGACAAAACTTAAGGATTTTTCTTTTGATCAGGAGCAGTTTGATAAGATTGAAAACCAGTTTAAGAGTGTCGAGATAAATCTACAACAAACCAATGATGCAGTGGTAAAAGTAATTTCTGAAATTGAAAGACTGGAAAAAGAATTCCTGAAAAAAGAAAGTTTGCTGAAAGAGCTTTCTGAACTTCAAAAACGGTCTGAAAATTTAAAAGTGATTACTAATCTATTTAAAGCCTCCGGTTTTGTACAATATGTGTCATCTATTTATTTGAGGCAATTATGCGATCATGCGAATGTCCGTTTTCACAGAATGACCAGAAGCCAGCTGAGCCTTCAGCTTAATGACAATAATGATTTTGAAATCATCGATTACCTTAATGAAGGAAGAAGCCGAAGTGTAAAAACATTATCCGGAGGGCAGGCTTTCCAGGTATCACTAAGCCTCGCATTAGCTTTGGCAGAAAGTGTACAGGCTACTACAAAAGCTGACAAAAATTTCTTTTTTATAGATGAAGGATTTGGTACCCAGGATGTAGAGTCTGTAAACGTTGTTTTTGAAACATTAATGAGTCTGCAGAAAGAAAACAGAATTGTAGGAATCATCTCACACGTAGAGGAGCTTAAAGAAAAGATTCCTGTTTCTTTGAATATCATAAAAGATGAAGAACGTGGAAGTTTAATAGAAATAGTTTAGCACATTCTTTTTAAATGGTTTTAATTGCTTTTGAATTTTAAAATAATTATGCAGAAACTCCCTACTACCCTCTATCCAAGCAAACTAAAACAAAGCCTTTTAATTATAATCAGTTTAGCCTTTGTCACCTTAGGATTTGTTATTATTAAAAGTAATTTCTGGATTGGCCTATTTAATATTATATTTTTTGGGCTATGTCTGTTTACTTTTATTATTACGCTTATTCCCAGCGCTTCTTATCTCAAGATTGATGAGAAAGGATTTGAAATGAGGACTTTATTCAGATCTACATTTATTCCCTGGCATGTCGTTAATAGCTTTTCAACTAAAAGAATTTTTATCAATACTATGGTGATGATTGATTTCAATCCCCAGTACATTGATACTTCTAAATTAAAGTCTAAAACAGGAGCTTTCCCAGATACTTATGGAATGTCGGCAAAAAAACTGGCCGAACTTATGAACAAGTATAAGGCACAAGCAAACTAGAAAGTTGTTTATGAAAAGTGACTAAGTTTATATCAAGAATAAAAAACTCCGTTGAATTTCTTCAACGGAGTTTTCGTTTTATAGAGATTTAATTTTCGGTAATACTTCTTTACCAAATAATTCGATCGATTTCATCATGACTCCATGTTCAGGATCACCAATATCCATATGTCCGATAAATCTTGTAATTCCAAAAATTTCTTTCATATAAGCGATTTTATCAGCTACCTCAGCAGAACTTCCAATAAACAGTGCTCCGTCTTTGCTCCTTCCTCCATCATATTGGGATTTTGTATAAGGAGGCCATCCTCTGGATGCACCGATCCTGTCCATCTGTGATTTATAGTTGTTAAAATAACCATCTATCACATTTTGATCATCGCTCACAAAAGTATGAGAGTGAATCGCAAGCTGCATTTGAGAAACATCATGTCCGGCTTTTTGATATTCCTGCTTATAAAATTCTATCAAATTTTTAAACTGTATAGGCATGCCCCCAATGATGGCTACAACTAAAGGCATTCCCAATTTTGCTGCACTTAAAACAGATTGGGGAGTTCCACCAACTGCTCTCCATATAGGTAGTTTTCCTCCGTTCTTTGCTCTTGGATAAACGGTTTGATTCTGCATCGAAGCACGAAGCTCTCCTGACCATGAAACGTTCTCTTCAGTATTGATTTTTAGCAGTAATTCAAGCTTTTCATCAAACAGCTGCTCATAATCATTTAAGGAGTATCCATAAAGCGGAAAAGATTCAATAAAACTTCCTCTTCCTACAAATATTTCGGCTCTTTCATCAGAAATTAAATCCAATGTTGAAAAGTCCTCATATACTTTTACAGGCTCGGATGAGCTCAAAACGGTAACACCACTTGCCAGTTTTATATTTTTAGTAATGCTTGCAGCCGCAGCTAATACCATTTCCGGTGAAGAAACAGCATAATCTTCACGGTGATGTTCACCCATTGCGAATACATCTATACCTAGGTCATCCATTAACTTAACCTGTTCAAGAATTTCTCTTATTTTAACGCCTGCATCTCTATATTTTCCGGTAGCCCGATCAAAAGCCAGGTCACCAAACATTCCAATTCCTAATTCCATATGTGTTGTATTTTATATAAATCAAAAGTACAGAAGTAGCGTATCAAAAACATTGATGTTTGTTAAGAACGGAATCCCATTCAAACAAGTTAAATACAGCAATCTTTTTGTTTACCAATACAATCTTATTTATATTTGAGAACTATAACTTTATGAAAATGAGATATCCACTAGCACTTTTTCTATTTTTGCTCACTAATTTTTATTTTTCGCAAAACAAAACCAAAATCTATGTAATCGGAAATATACATGACAGTGTTCCGAATTACCATCCTGTCATATTATTTGGAATGCTTGAAAAAATAAAACCAGATATCATCCTCCATGAGGTTGACAGCAAGGGAATGAAAGAATATGAAACGGATAATACGTCTAAAGAAAATGAAATCACTGCAACCAATCTGTATCTTAAAAAACATTCCGACATCCTAAGATTCCCTTTTGATTTTGAAGGTAGAAATCAATACCGGAAAGATAAAGGCATGGTTCCTACGGACAACTTGTCTGTAAAGTTGATTGACAGCTTATATAAAGTTAAGCAACTTTCACCTGCCGAAACAAAACTGTATGAGGATTTTCTCGACACCACTAAGGAGCTGATGAAAATCGCTGAACAATCGCCGGAGCATTTCAATAATAAAGCAACGGATAAAATTTCTGAAAAGAGGCAAAATATGCAATATTCAGGATTAATAAAGATTACAGATCAAAGGCCGGAATTCGCTAACAGATATGTGACAAAGCCGAATGGTGAAAACATAAGTTACAGAGACGGTTTTAAATTAATGTCCGGGTTCTGGGATCTTAGAAATCAAACTATGGCAAAAAATATTTATGCTATTGCTGAAAAGTATCCTCACAAAAAGATTGTTGTTCTGACAGGATTTTTACACCGGTATTATTTGCTTAAAGAACTGAACAGATTGAATAAGGGTAATTATGTGATCAAAGAGTTTTATGAGTAACTAATTGATTATATTCTTGGAAAATGCAAAGGCGAAGATCTTTAAAAGTAATGCGTTTTTAAGGGACAAAGGCATTTCACTTAGCAAAGAAGAGGGAAAATAGTTCTATTCCCCACAAGATTGCCATTAGAAACAAAGCCTAAGCGAAGGAATCTAACCATATTAACATTAAGTGAAGAATGAATGCTGATAAAATCTATAAGTTCTATTTAGATTTTGGATTTTATTTGGAGTATAGATTTTGTTATTTCTTTGTTTAGATTCCTACGGAATGACAAAGAATGTGGTAATGACTACGATTTGTCATTCAGAACGTAGTGAAGTGAAGAATCTCAACATATAGTTAAACGCAAAGATTTCATCTGTAATCTATCTAAAAAATAACATTATCGCTCACTGATTTTGCAGATGACACAGATGTTTGCGGAAAAAGCTATTTAATCCGCTATGTATACGAGATGCAAAATAAAAAAGCTATCTCTAGGTGAGATAGCTTTTTGTCATTATTTCTTTAGAAACTGATCAAAATAATCGGTAATCTTTTGTATCAAATGGACTCTGTCTTTCCCGATAACATTATGAGGATGTCCCGGATAAACAAAATAATCCAACTGAACTCCATTGTCCACAGCAGATTTGATGAATTTTATAGAATGTTGCCAAACCACCACATCATCCTGTGCACCATGTATCATCAACAACTTCCCTTTTAAGTTCTGAACCTTATCTAATAAGTTGGCAGTTGCATATCCCTGAGGGTTTTCCTGCGGTGTATCCATATATCTTTCACCATACATAATTTCATACATTTTCCAGTCGATAACAGGTCCTCCTGCAACACCTACCTTGAAAACATCCGGCTGGCGAAGCATAAAGCTGGTCGTCATAAACCCTCCGAAGCTCCATCCGTGAATACCCATTCTTTCAGCATCTACATAAGGTAATGATTTTAAATACTCTACTCCTTTCATTTGGTCCTTCATTTCTGTCGTTCCAAGGTTTCTGAAGACTGCCTGCTCAAACTTTAGACCACGGTTTGAAGAACCTCTTCCATCCATTGTAAAGATGATATATCCGTTTTGTGCCATATATTCATACCAAAGGTTTCCTGAAGCAGGAAAAGTATTCGTAATGAGTTGCAAATGCGGACCATTGTATAAATAAACAATAACCGGGTATTTTTTATTAGCATCAAAATTCGTTGGAAGAATCATCTTTCCATATAAAGGTGTTCCGTCATCAGCTTTTAAGTTTACATTTTTAATTTCAGGTCTCTGATAATTTTTCAATGTATTTTCAGCAGTCAGAATGGTATTATATTTCAGATTATTGGTATTGATAATATTAGCAATTCTAGGTGAATTTGCATTGCTGTACATATCAAACAGGTAATTTCCGTCATTGCTTAAAACTCCTGAATGCACTCCTTCTGCGTCATCCAATCTTTGCATTTTGAAATTGGTCCAGTTGATTTTATACAAATGCCTTTCTAAAGGAGTTTCTTTGGTTGATACGAAATAGATTTCTTTTTTCTTCTCATTAAAGCCTAATATATCAGTCACCAGCCAGTCTCCTTTTGTGATCTGAGCTACCAACCCTTTCTCTAAACTATAATGGAATAAATGGTTATATCCGCTTCTTTGGCTTTGCCAAATAAAATCAGTATTGGATTTTGGGAAAAATACAAGTGGATGCTGAGGTTCTACATATTTCTCATTAGCTTCTTCAAATAAAGTCTTTACAAGGTTTCCGGTTACAGCATCATATTGATTCATTTTCATATGGTTCTGCTCCCTGTTTAATACTCCTACAAAAATATATTTTGAATCAGGACTCCAGGTAACAGCCGTTAGATACTGGTCTTTTTCTCCTTCAACTTTCAAAAAAGTAGTGGATTGATCTTTGATGTTGTAAACACCTAAAGTCACCTGATGAGAAGCCTGCCCTGCCATTGGATATTTCATATTGTGATTAATCGCCGGAGTTACAGACCAGTCAATCACCGGATAATCTGCAACCATGGTTTGATCCATTCTATAGAAAGCGACAGATTCAGAATTCGGTGATGGAAATATTCCGGTATCAATTCCGAATTCATTTCTATGTACCGCCTGCCCACTGATGATATTCTCATCTGAGTTATTCGTTACTGCTACAGATTTTCCGTTTCTATTGATGTATAAATTATTTTTAACCGTATAAGCTAATGTTTCATGATCTCCGAAAACCTTTATATTGGATGCGTTTTCATTCAATGGAGCTTTATTTTTTACTTTCCAATCATTTCCGGATCTTTCAATCCAATACATCTTATCGTTTGCATTAAAGTATCCATGGCCACTGTTAATAAATTTAATCGGGGGAACTGCTTTCAGCTGATCCGCTGAAAACTGTCTGTTTAATTGGGTTAATGATACCAAAGTATCCTGCTTATTAGTCTTTAAATCAGTAATCAAATATCCTCCTTTTACAGCCTGAATATAGAATTTACCATCTTCTGACCATGAAAACTGAGAAATGCTTTTTACTGCTAAATTCGTTCTTAAACCATTTACAGCCTCCGCCATTGTAAATTTTTGCGTCTGAGCAAAAACAGAGCCGCCCAAAACCACCATCAATAAAGTAAACTTATGTAATTTCATTATATAAAATTGAATCCATCAAAAATAAGAAATAAAAGTCACTTGTTAAGAAATGTTAAATTAAAAACATTCATAAAATGATCGTATTATGTTAATTAAATAATTTCTTAACTTAATGTCGTGGTTTTCGATGATGATATCACTATTATTTTTGAGATTGTTCCCGTATTGCTAATAATGACAGATAAACTAGCCCCGATAGTAACGGTTACCCCGCAGCACGGAACGGGATAGCTCTGGAGCGAGGAGTAAAAGTGGATAGCGGGAAATAGCTCCAAAAAAATACTTCTATGCATTTCTTATCCTATATCAATGACTTGTACCTGAATGTTACCGTAGATTTGCTTTATCAATAACAATAAAAAATACAATACAATGGCTACAAAATGGAATTTAGACCCAACACACAGTGAAATTACTTTTAAAGTAAAACACATGATGATTTCCAACGTAAAAGGAAGCTTCAGAACATTCAATGCAGAAATTGAAGCTGATGACGATACATTTAAAAATGCAAAGACTACTGCAACGATTCAAACAGATTCAGTTTTCACCAACAATACAGACAGAGATAATCACTTGAAATCTGCTGAGTTTTTTGATGCAGAAGCTCACCCTACAATTACTTTTGAATCTCAGGCATTAAATGATGAAATCACAGGAAACCTTACGATCAATGGAATTACTAAACCTATTACTTTAGAGGTTGATTTCGGAGGAATCAATAAAGATCCTTGGGGAAATACAAAAGCAGGATTTTCTTTTGAAGGAAAAATCAACAGAAAAGATTTTGGATTAAACTGGAATGCTGCTCTTGAAGCTGGAGGCGTAATGGTAAGCGACGATGTAAAAGTTGCAGGCGAATTACAATTCGTAAAGCAAGCTTAAGTTTTTAATAACATACTATACCATAAGGTTCAGGGATTTTCTAAAAGCCTTGGACCTTTTTTCTAATAATAGAGTTATGAACCTCAACGATTTACAAAATATCAGTGATCATTTTAACAATACACAGCGAATGCCTGTTCTATTTCTGGGACATGGTTCGCCTATGAATGCCATTGAAGAGAACCAATTTGTACAGGGGTTCAGAAAGGCAGGCGAAGAGATTCCAATCCCTAATGCTATTTTGTGTATTTCAGCTCATTGGTATACTCCAGGGACTTTTGTCACCGCAATGGATATGCCCAAGACCATCCATGATTTCTCTGGTTTTCCAAAAGCGTTGTTTGATGTGCAGTATCCGGCTCCGGGAAGTCCTGAATTAGCCCATGAAACTGTTGAATTATTAGCTCCGGTTTTGGTGGAAGAGGATCATAATTGGGGACTTGATCATGGTGCATGGTCTGTAATCAGACATATGTATCCGAATGCTGATATTCCTGTTATTCAATTAAGTATTGATTATAGAAAACCTCCGCAATACCATTATGATCTGGGCAAAAGGTTAAATAAACTACGAGAGAAAGGTATTTTAATTATTGGAAGTGGAAATATTATTCATAATTTACGGTTAATTGACTGGAGAAACATCAATACTGTAGGTGCTGGTTGGGACTGGGCAGTAGAAGCCAGAGAAAAAACCAATAATTGGCTTCTTGACGGAAATTTCCAGAATATTATAGATTATCAAAAACAGGGAACTTTTTTACAATATGCGGTTCCTACTCCAGATCATTATCTGCCTCTTATTTATACTTTAGCATTAAAAGATCAGACTGAAGAACTTGCCTTATTCAATGACGAGCTTATTGGTGGCTCATTAAGTATGACCAGTCTTAGGATTGGCTAGAAAATTTTAGTCGTTCTTTATCCGGATCATATATTAAAAAAGGAAATACCATCAATCCTATTTCATTGAAAAGAAACCTTAATTCTATGACAATGAATTGAGATACTGACGATATTTCCTTTATTATTGATGATTATTTTGTTATTGAACAGCAGTTAAAACATTAATATTCCCATAACCATAATTAGCATCCGGGGTCGAATAGGTTGCAGACTGTCTCATTTTGGTCAGTACCTGATCTCTCGTCCATGATAGATTTTTAGACCATACCAAGGCTGCAATTCCAGCAGTCGCAGCTGTTGCAACCGAAGAACCGCCTACATAATCAGTCTGTCCGTTATAATAACTTAAAACAGGAACTGTACTTCCCGAAGATCTTTCCATTTGGAATGTGAAGCTAATCTGTTTTCCGGAATGACATACACCACATCTTTGATTGGAGGTATCTTCTTTCACACCTGTTATCGCCTGAGTCTCAGGCATCCATGCAGGGAAAATAACCCCCACAAAACTGGTAAAGCTGGTAGAAGTACCTCCAGCACAGAAAATCAGTTTTCCTTTGGAATAGGCATATTTTACTCCATCTTCAATCTTCCCTACCGAAAAGATATGTCCCATGGACATTGAAATGATCTTTACATTGGTATTGTTACCTAACTCTGTAAATGCTGTTTTCACTCCATCCTGTTCGGCTGAAGTATCCAGCACAACGTTAGCAGCAGCACGGTACGTGATTAAATTAGCATTATAGGCAACTCCTACAGGCATTCCTGCATTATTTCTTGGTGCTGCCATTACCGCAGCCATCTTGGTTCCGTGACCACACTGATCAGCTGAACCATCTCCATTATATACTCCAAATTTACTGATTGTTCTTCCGGATGAAGCTCCATTATTAAAGCTACCTCCAAGTAAAGTCTGCTCAGGAGAAACCCCTGTGTCAATCAATCCGATTGTAACTCCTGCACCTGTACTATAGTTCCATGCCTGCGGAATATTATGCTTGGAAAAAGCCCATGGAATCTTAGAACTTGGAGTGGATGACGTATAATCTGCTGCATTCAGTGGAGTGGATGAAAAACCACATCCCGAAGAACCACTGCCTGAAGATTTTGCAGCTGTATTGAATTTGCGCTCATTTTCAAAATAACGGTAATCTCCCGGTTCAAGATATCGGAGCGTTTTCATCTGACGAAGGGCAGTAATGGTTTCTTCTTTTTCAATAATGACATCCAGCTGATTGAGGTATTTATCCGAACTAAGAAAAAATTCCCGCTCCCCTTTTCCTTCATACTTTTTGATTACTGATAGAATCTCTTTTTCCATGTCAGCGCTGTTCGGAGATTTACTTCTGTCAAAATCATCCATTCCTGAACCAAATCCAATGGATGCCATCCTGTTTCCACGGAAAATGGCACTCCATAAAAAGTAATCTGTCTCTTTACTCCATTTAAAAGAGCCGTCCGTTTTAATAGATTGATTAATCCTTTCATTGATCTTCTTTTCCGTCAATGGATCCTTTCGGGATAATTCTGTTGGAGTTTCATTTTGTATATCTTCTCTGTTACATGAAATAACAAAGAACAATAAGACTAAAAGGTAAAATACATTTTTTCGCATATTTTATAATTTTGGTTGTAATTACAATTATAACACTTTATTGTGAATTACAATCTGCGAAAAAATAATTTAGTATTATATGAATATTAATTTCACGTGAATGATTACCAATAACTTATAGTACCTTTTCAAAACAGATACTATTTTCAACCCCGCTGTATTGCCCATAATTGAGAATTCTCCTGTATCCGGTTTTTTCATACAAAGCAATAGCTTCAGGCTGCTTAATCCCCGTTTCTAAAATACACTTTTTATAACCGCTTTCTTTTGCCCAGGCTTCCAGCTCATCCAATGCTTTCGACGCAAGCCCTTTTCCTCTGTATTGAGGATCTGTATACATTCTTTTAATTTCAACAGTATCTTCCGAGAATGGCTTGAAAGCCCCACAAGCTACTGCTATATGATCTACATAGACAACCACACAATTCTTAAGAGTATCAATTCCGTTAAATTGATGATAAAATGCATGGTCATCACCATCGCGAACAGCTAAATCCGCGTCTAAAAATTTTACAAGATTATGAAAATCGAGATGGGAAGAGTCTATTCTTTTTACGTCCATTATTTTTTTTTAAACAAATATAGAGGTTAAGAGCTTGAAAGATTGAATATCATTTAGAGATTATATAATTAAAAAAGCTTCCATTATTAGGAAGCTTTATATTATGAGTCAGTACAATGTATTCTTAATTTACGATGAACTTTCTTTCATTAATTAGTTCAGCAATAGCCAACATATCTTTTCCTATTAATCTGTCATCCTCAAGTTTGGCTACTTTGGAACGAAGAATAGCAAAATTCTCTTCAATAATTTTTGAACATGTAGCGGGTCTTCTGAATTCTAATCCCTGCGCAGCAAACATCAACTCCACAGATAAAATATTGACTAGATTCCCCAGTACCTGGTTGAATTTCCTTCCTGAAATACTTCCCATGGAAACATGGTCTTCCTGGCCTAAACTTGTTGGAATAGAGTCTGCAGAAGCAGGGAAGCATAACGTTTTATTTTCTGTCACTAAAGCTGCAGAAGTATATTGTGGAATCATGAATCCTGAATTTAAACCTGAGCTTTCGGTCAACAATCTTGGAAGTCCGTATTTACCTTCTAATAGTAAATAACTTCTTCTGTCGGAAATATTCCCTAATTCAGCAGCTGCCAGAGTTGCATAGTCTAGTGGTAGAGCCATTAACTGGCCATGAAAATTACCTCCGGAAATAGATTCCTCTGCACTTAATACAATAGGGTTATCCGTTACTGAATTCAATTCAGTTTCTGCCATCAGTTTCAGGTGCTCAAATGCATTTCTGCTCGCTCCATGAACCTGAGGGACACATCGCATAGAATATGGATCCTGAACTCTTTCACAATCTTCATGCGCCTTCATGTTTTCTGAATTCTTAAGGAATTTCAACATTCTTGCCGCCACCTTTTTGCTTCCTTCAAATGGTCTTATCTCGTGAAGTTCTTTTTTAAATGGACTTTCAGAACCTCGGTATGCTTCAAGGCTCATTGCAGCAGTCATATCTGCAAGATCCAGTAAATATTCAAACTTTTCTAAACCTTTGATTGCATGAGCCAGGATAAACTGAGTTCCGTTAATCAACCCCAACCCTTCTTTAGGGCCTAAAGTTAAAGGTTCAAGCTGATGCTCTTTTAAAATTTCAGCTGTTTCAAAAATATCTTCTCCTACCCAAACCTGTCCAAGTCCTAAAAGGGGCAGTACCAAATGTGCCAAAGGAGCTAAGTCACCTGAAGCTCCTACAGAACCCTGCTCAGGTACCACAGGAATAATATCCTTTTCAAGCATGACAATAAGTCTTTCAATAACATCCAGAGAAACTCCTGAAAACCCTTTTGACAACGCATGAATTTTAGAAATCATCATGATTTTGGAAAATTCCTTATTGATCGGTTTTCCTACTCCTACTGCATGAGAGATAATAAGATTATACTGTAACTGAGCTGTTTCATCAGCAGAAATTTTAGTATCACAAAGAGGACCAAATCCTGTATTGATCCCATATACGCATCGATCTGATTCTACGATTTCTTGTACATTCTTCTGGGATTTTAAAATCTGATCTTTTGCTGCTTTATTGAGTTTCGCTTTATTTGGTTTTTTACAGATTTCCAATACATCATGGAAACTAAAAACATCTACACCGTATATCATTTCTAAAAATTTCCTTAAAATTACACATTTAACGATAATTGTAAAAGCTAAATTTCAACTTGCATTTATTTTACTGATAATTCGTTTTATTTACTATTTTTACGCCTTTAACAAAACAATAACCTATGAAATTCAAAACTCTACTTCTTGTATTATGCTTTGCAAGTACTGCATCTTTTGCACAAGACAAAGTAAAATACACCAAGGATCAGATTAAAAAGATGGAAACTTATCTTTTTAATGAAGGCTTTAATGCACCATCACCCAGAAAAACATCTACTATTATACTAAAGGATGGAAGCTCTCATAAAGGATTTTGCAATAATATCGAAACTAAAAAAGGTCAGATTTACGAAGTTTCCATTAAAGACAGTATTTCTAAAAAAGGTATAACTTTTAATGCAGATCAGATTAGCGAGATGTATGTATACCCAAGCAATGTTGAGAAAATTGCAAAAGTGGCCAAGTATATGGGAAACATCAGAAATTTTGGAACTAAGAAATTAACCAAAAACACAACGAGCGAACGCATTCATTTTGTTAATCAAACGGTTTCATTAAAAAATAAAAAGGATGATAAAGAATTTTTAATGCAACTGATCAATCCTGATTTCAGTGATATTATTTCTGTTTATCATGATCCTAGAGCTAAGGAAACCGGTGGGTTCTCAGTAATGGGCTCTCCACAGTTAGGAGGAGGAGTTATTAAATCATATTATGTAAAAAAGGGAGATAAAATTATATGGCTTCATAAAGATGATTTCGAAGACAATTATGATTTCCTTTTTGGAGATAATCCTGAATTCATGAAAAAATATCCTAAAAAATCTGCTGAATGGGATTATTTCAGCTTTTTAGTTCATGAATACACGGAAATGAATAACGGATAAGATTATTTACTTATAGAAATAAAAGCTGTAGAAAATTCTACAGCTTTTTTATTCTTTTAAATCACAATTCTATTCCGTAATTTTGTTATATGAATCCTTCTTTAGAATTACAACTCAAAACTTTACCTTCTGAACCTGGCGTTTATCGTTATTATGATAAAAACGATCAATTATTGTATGTAGGCAAAGCCAAAAACTTAAAGAAAAGGGTACTTTCTTATTTTAATAAAAACCTTCCGGGATATAGAACAAGAATAATGGTCGGAAAAATCCAACGATTGGAAACCACCATTGTTAATAGTGAATATGATGCTCTCCTATTGGAAAACAATCTGATCAAAGAACATCAACCCTTTTATAACGTCATGTTAAAAGATGACAAAACTTATCCCTGGATTTGTATTAAGAATGAAGATTTTCCGAGAATCTTTCTGACAAGAAACAAGATCAGGGACGGCTCGGAATATTACGGTCCCTATGCGAAGGTACGTCCGGCAAAAATTTTATTGGATACCATTAAGCATATTTATAAACTCAGAACATGTAACCTGAATCTGGCTCCTAATAAAATTGAAAACGGAAAATATAAAGTCTGTCTTGAGTATCATATTAAAAACTGTGAAGGACCCTGTGAAGGACTTGAAAGCAAAGCAGAATATGATGAAAAAATAGATTCTATCCGTGGAATCGTAAAAGGAGATTTCCGAAAAGCCAAAGATTACCTGGTTAATCAAATGATGAAACATGCTTCTAATCTTCAGTTTGAGGATGCACAGATCATTAAAGAAAGATTAGACATCCTGGAAGACTACCAGTCTAAAAATACTGTAGTAAATCCTAACATTGATGATGTAGATGTTTTCGGAATGACCAGTGATGAAACAGCAGCTTATGTAAACTTCTTTAAAATAAGAAACGGAAATATCATCCAAAGTTTCACTACAGAAATCAAAAAGATTCTTGAAGAATCTGATGAAGATATCATGGAAGAGGCATTAATAGAAATCCGTCAGAAATTCGGTTCTGATTCAAAAGAAGTTTTACTTCCCTTTCATTTAACTGTCGAAATTCCCAATGTAAAGCTGATTGTACCTAAAGTCGGTGATAAAAAACGAATCGTTGAGCTTTCTGAAAAGAATGCAAAAGAATACCGTCTGGAAAAACTAAAGCAGGTACAGATTGTAGATCCTGAAAGACATACCAACCGGATTATGGCTGAAATGCAAAAATTATTGCGAATGCCTGTAGAACCCAGACATATTGAAGGATTTGATAACTCCAATATTCAAGGTACAAATCCTGTTTCAGCTTGTGTCGTTTTTAAAGATGGCAAACCCAGTAAAGCAGATTACAGAATCTTCCATCCCAAGACAGTAGAAGGAGCTAATGATTTTGCAACGATGGAAGAAGTAATCTATCGTCGTTATAAAAGGTTATTGGATGAAGGAGACAGTCTTCCACAGCTTATCCTTATTGATGGGGGAAAAGGACAGTTATCTTCTGCAGTTAAAAGCTTAAGATTACTGGGATTATATGGAAAAATTACCATTGTGGGAATTGCTAAAAGATTAGAAGAAATATTCTTCCCTGAAGATCCTATTCCGTTGTATCTGGACAAAAAATCTGAGACCCTTAAAATTTTACAAAGAGTACGTGATGAGGCCCACCGTTTCGGGGTAAAACATCACAGGACAAGAAGAAAAAATTCTACGATAAAATCTGAACTTGAAGAGATTCCTGGAGTTGGTGGAAAAACTATAGAATTGCTCTTATCGAAACTCAAATCTGTGAAAAGAATTAAAGAGGCTAATCTGGAAACTTTAGAAGAAATATTGGGTAAAAGTAAAGCCAAAGTAATCTTTGAATATTTTAATGACTAAAAACAAAAAAAACTCTCTTACGAGAGTTTTTTTCAATATTAAGATTAATCATTTAAGAAATTAAATTTCTCCCATTACATACATGTTTTCCATGGTAGGCGTTTCACTTCCTCCTTTTTTCTCAAGGGTTATCGCGAAGGCTTGCGCCTTAGGTATGTTGGAAAGTGCTATTTTACTGTCTTTTTCTTCTGTGTACATGCCTGCACTTACAGGTTTCCCATCCGCAATCGCCCATAATTGATATTGCATCCCTTCAGGCGCTTTCGGCAAATCTTCTGCATTCAGATATACTTCTTTGGTTTTTTTGTCCCAAAAAACCATTGCCTTAGAATCCGGATGTTTTTCTACTCCCTTTAATACAACCATCTGCATTTCATCACTGGATAACATCCGCCATTTTTCATTCATCTTTTGCAGCGCCAAATCCTTAGATTGTGTCTCAGTATTAAGTTTTGCAATTGTTTCTTTATTTTCTGACTGATTCTTCATCCAAAATATATTCCCCGCAACACTTACTAAAAACAGTACAGAAGCTGCAATAGCATAAGTTTTCCATTGGGTGTTTTTCTGAATTTTTATTTCTTTTGAATCCTTTTCTTTTTCAAAGATGGAATTATCCTGCTCCATTGCAGGTTTTACTTCTTCAACAACCTGTTCTTGCTGAATCTTATTCCAGATTTTAGATTTTAGATCTTCAGGGGGAGCTACAGCTTGTACTGTTGCAAGATCCTCCAAAGTTTTTTGTGCTTCTTCAAAAGCAGTTTTTACCTCTGCATTATTTTTCATCACACACTCCAAAATCCCTGCCTCCTCGGGAGAAGCAAGACCTAGAATATAGGATTCTATAATTCCGGATGATATGTATTCCTTAGTGTTCAATTTATTGATAATCTTTTAACAAATCCTTTAATTTTATCAATGCGTTCCGCATTTTTGTTTTTACAGTACCCAAAGGTATTTTCAATTTCTCAGATATTTCATTCTGTGTATATCCCTGATAATAAGCTAAATTAATAAGCTCCTGTTTATCAAAATCCAAAGTTTCAAGCACATTATTAAAACCAATGAAATCAGATTCATTGTTTGTGGTTGAAAGTTCCGCACTATTATATACGAAATCCGGAATTGATTGGTTTTTTAATTCGTTTTGAAAACCTTTAGATTTTAAATAATCGATTGCAGTATTTCTGGCAATATTAATCATCCATGTGTAGAACCTTCCCTTACTGGTATCATATTGATGGATAGAGTTCCAGATTTTCATGAAAACATCCTGAATAATTTCTTCAGTATATTCCTTTGATTGCACAATTCGGAGTATGACACCATATAATGCACCAGCATAATGGTCATACAAATGATGAAAGCCAGCCTCGTTTTTTTCTTGTAGTAAAACGATAAGTTCCTCTTCCGAATAGTTTGTCTTAATGGCGATTATTTTTCTATTCAAATGTAACAAAATAAAACAAATTATCAATCAAATCTGAAATTTGTTTTATATCGTATATGAATTTAAGTAAAAAATTTAAAATCCAAGAATATGAAAACAATGTTAGTAAAGGCAATTCTTGTCTTTCTTTTAATAATAATCAGTGGAAAATATGCGGCCCAATCATCCAATTTCAAAACAAAAAACCCTTATTATTCCCGTACAGTAACTACCCCTCTGCATGTAAGCAATGCTGAATGGAAAAAAATCCTTTCGCCGGAACTTTACCAGGTTGCCAGAGAAGGAGCTACGGAAACAGCTTTCACAGGCAAGTATGATGAGTTTGATCAAAGAGGTACTTACTATTGTGCCGTATGTGGAAATGCCTTATTTCTCTCTACATCAAAATTTGCAACAACCTGTGGCTGGCCATCTTTTTATCAACCTGTTCGTACCAATAGTGTGAAGTATAGAAAAGACACCTCTCATAATATGGTCAGAGCTGAGGTTCTTTGTGGCAGGTGTGACTCTCACCTGGGGCATATGTTTGATGATGGGCCTAAACCTACCGGTAAACGCTTTTGTATGAATTCAGTTTGCCTGGATTTTGTTCCCAATTCAAAGTCACCAGCAAAAAGTTTAAAATAAATTAAAATCTTTTAAATCTAAAGTCAAACCAATATCGTAAATGATGATAAGAATAAGAATCAAATACTATTAATTTAAAAATCAAAAAAATGAACACAAGATCAAAAATCGCAGTATTCGGAATGGTAGCTTTATCATTCGTATTTAGCGGGAAGGTAACTGCACAAACGATGAAAGAAAAAACAGTAATGGTAGGCGGAGCTCCTATGTATCCATCAAAAAATATCATTGAAAATGCTGTTAATTCCAAAGACCACAAAACATTGGTTGCAGCGGTAAAAGCAGCAGGATTAGTAGAAACGTTACAAGGGGCAGGTCCATTCACCGTACTGGCTCCTACTGATGCAGCATTTGCTAAACTTCCAAAAGGAACTGTAGAAAACCTGGTTAAACCAGAGAACAAACCAACACTTACAAAAATCTTAACCTATCATGTTCTACCCGGAAAGTATAGTGCTAAAGAAATTTGGGCTGCTGTAAAAGCAGGAAACGGAAAAAGCATGATGAAAACTGTTGAAGGAGAAGATGTAACCTTCTGGACAAAGGGTAAAGATCTGTATATAAAAGATGCTAAAGGAAACAGTGCAAAAGTTACAATAGCTGATGTAAATCAATCTAACGGAGTTATCCATGTAATAGATACTGTTCTGATGCCATAGTTTTTAATTTTTTATGGTTTAATTAAAAGAGGCTGTCTCAAAAGGACAGTCTCTTTTTAGTATTTCATTGAAAAAAGATTTCGATATTTTGAATAAAAAAAATATCTTGGAAAAAAGAAGATATAAGTCAAAAAAGCAGTCTGTTTTAGGCTGCTTTTGACATTTTCTTTAGATTGTGGGCAATTGCGAGTATGCCGATTTCTACCTCGACTTTATTTTTTCCCCGAAGCATGAATCGTTTAAAATTTTTGTTGTGTTTGAGCTCTGCAAAAACAGGTTCAACATCATGGGATCTTTGTTTTCTGAGTTTGATGCCCTTGCTGGTATTAAGAAGTTTGAAAACCTTTTCTCTGATTTTTGCCAATTTAGGATTGTTTTGTGAAGTGGTTATTTGTCCCGATTTCTGATCTTTTCTGAAGTAATTATATTTAACATAAGCTTTTATTTTCTTAGATTTTAACAAGTTGTAATTTTCTTCTGAGCCATAACCAGCATCAGCAACAAGCTCTTTGGGAGCTTTATGATAGCTTTCTTCAAAACCCAGTAAATGAGTCGCTAATGTTTTGGTGTCTGTTGGGTTGGGATGAATTGAATAATGTAAAATGAATTGTCTATGGGTAGAAATTTGTAGATTGTAAGCGGGTTTTAGTTGTCCGTTTCGCATATGATCCTCCTTCATTCGCATAAAAGTAGCGTCTGTATCGGTTTTGGAATAGGAATTTCTATCTTCTAATAATTCTTGCTGTTTTTTATATTTCTCTAAATTATCTGCCCAGTTTTTCTTAGCATAATTCAGTTTCTGACGAACTTTTGAAGCTACTTTTTTATCTTTCAAAACTTCATTGATCTTTTCGATGGTTTGAGTTACTTTTTCAGAATCTACTTCTTTAAAATCAATACTTTCTGTATTTTCAAGCTCGTCTTTGGCAACTGTTTCTGCATAGTTCCAAAGCTCTTCTAATTGCTCTGCAAGCCTTTCTTTGTGTTTTTTGACAGCTCTTCCCCAAACAAAAGTATAGCGATTGGCATTGGCTTCTATCTTGGTGCCATCTACAAAAGTGGTTTTCAGACTTACCAAACCTTCCTTTTCCAAAAGAAGAACAATTTGTGTGAAAATAGCTTTAATCTCACCTTTCAATCGTTCACTACGGAACCTGTTTAAGGTGTTATGATCGGGACGGCTCATTGCAGAGAGCCACATAAAATGGATGTTTTCTTTCAAGGCCTGCTCCATTTTGCGGCTTGAATAGATATTGCTTAAATAGCCATAAATCAAAACTTTCAAAAGCATTTTCGGGTGGTAGCAAGATGTTCCGCCAGGTTTGTAGGTTTTAATTAAGCTTTTGATATCCAAGCCATCAATAATGTTTGAAACAATTTTCACAGGATGTCGCTCATCAATCAACTCCGATAAATTGGGAGGAAAAAGCAGATTTTCTTTGGGGGTGTAATCTTTAAAGACTACTTTTGACGTACTTAACACAATGCAAATTAATCAATTTGCAACTATTAGGAAAGCGAAAGCTTTCCTTTTTGCATAAAAAAGGCTATCTCTTTTGAGACAGCCTCTTTTATATTTTAGTTCATAGAATATATAATACTGTTATTCTATATATAGATATTTAACTATTTACCTAAAAAGACCTCTTTAGAAAATCCTCCGTTAGCAGTTGGAACTTCTATGATGATGCTTCCATTTTCAAAATATCCGATTGTAGATTCTCCATTTTCAAGCTTAACTCTGAAAACATCTTTTTTTGTAGATTCTTTAAAAGTGGCGTAAGGAACAGAACTATCCGATTTAACAAGAATAAACTGACTATTGTCAATCTGTACTTTTTGTAAATTCAGCTTTCCATTACTATATTTTGTAGCCGTTTTATTTTCTGAGGAAGATGGAGTACTTTCAACAACGGCAACTGGTTTTACCGGTTCATTGACTTGGGTTTCAACCTGAGTCTTAGCCAGCATAGCAGTAGGATAAGAAACGGGAACTGCTATCAAACTCTGTTTTAGAGCATCCTGAAAACCCTGCTCATAATCTTTAATATTTGAGCTTCCTTTCGCTTCCTGCAAAACTTTATCATTACAATCTTTAAACTGTAAAATAACCTTGTTTCTTAAAAAACCACTATCATCAATAACATCCGCTTTTAAAACATTACAAGAATTATCTTTTGCCTCTGCAGGCCATTCATCTTTGCTCACTGGCAACGTAACATATTTTTTACCCTTCAGAGATTTGTCCAGAAATTTACTTAAGCCAAAGTTTTCTTTGAAAGTGCTAAAATTCTCCGGAATAATAACATATTTGTAATCTGCTACCTTCTGAGCAAATGCCAACATTGACCAAGTCGTTAGTATAAATACTGATATTTTTTTCATCTTTTAAATTTTTAATCATTTCTAAATGTACCCATATCTAACTTAAGAGAAAAGAAGTTAGAATAAAAATTAGATCCTCCGATTCCGGAATTGGTAATCGCATAATCAAGAGTAAGCCCTCTATATCTGATACCTATACCGGCACTTGGCTGAAAAGATACTTTTCTTTTTAAATCTTCGATATCTGTAATAGATTGAAAACGGTTAACCCCCAATCTCACAAAAATCATTTTCTGATACCCTAATTCAGCACCCGCATAAGGCGTAATACTAGCAAAATCTGTAGAAACAAGAGCCGCAGTTTTAGCAAAATCTATATTTAAACCTGCTTCCGGCAAAACATATACACTGCTATTAATTTCAAATATTTTACTGGCTCCTACATTCAGTTTAGGCATCGTTAATTCCATTTTATCCTTGGGAGCGGGGTTAAATTCTTCCCCATTAACAACAGTTGATAATTCTTTCTGATTGATACTCCAGAAATTAACGGTTGTCGTAGCATCCCGAAGCATCCCTCCAAATTTCCATCCATTATCTCCTTTATAAATTGCTCCGATATCAAATCCAAACCCATAACCATTAGCAAATTTACCTACATTTCTGTATACTATTTTCGCATTGACTCCAACATCTAGTTTGGTATTTCCCCCAGGGTGAAATGCATAAGAAAGAATAGCCGCATAATCAGATTGTGAGAATTTTGTTATTTTATCATAATCGATATTTCCTTCCGCATCGATCATTTGAGTTGTGTTCAAAATATTATCTACTCCTAGCCGTACTACAGAAACACCAAAAACACCCTCTTCCAAAACCTTTGCATAGGCCAAATAATCATATTTTGCAATAGATTCAAAATATTCAGCATGCATTGCTGCTCCCTGCCAATCTCTTTCAATCGCCATTAATCCGGCTGGATTCCACATCGGTGAATAAACATCGTCCTGGTTGGAAACCACTGCGCCTCCCATTGCCAATCCTCTGGCTCCAGCTCCAATATTTAAAAATTCATTGGAATATTTTCTAATAATCTGAGAATGAAAGACCCCAAATAAGAGGAAAAATAAAAATAAAAAATATTTTTTTATCATATAAATAGGATGCTTAAGTAGTTTTTTTTGTTTTTCTGGCTTTTATCAACCCATTGACTATAATAGCCATTATCATAACAAACGATGCAATATAAAATATAGGACTCATATGCTCTGATTCGCCAAAGATAAAAAAAGCAAGTATAATTCCGTAAACAGGCTCTAAATTAACTGTTAAAATTAGTGTAAATGGAGAGATATACTTCATTAAATTTACTGATTCCAACATTGGAAAAGCTGTAAAAACACTTGCTAACAAGCATATTAACGCAAGATCTCTATAATTTATTTCATTAATTTGAAAAATCTGTCCGGAAAACAAATAAAATAGCATCAAAACAGACCATCCACAGAAAATTTCATAAAAAATAATGTTTCCGGAACTTGTTTTTCCAAACATTTTTCCATTAAAAACAGAAAAGATAGTCCCAAATACGGCACACAGAACTCCATAAAAAATCCCTTCCTTATATTGAAACTCTGTTTTGAAAATTAGTAGTATACAAGCTACGATGACCATTCCCATCACCACCTCAGAAAGATCCACTTTCCTTTTAAAAATAACAGGTTCTAAAATAGATGCAAAAAGAGTAGATAATGATAAACAGCTTAAAGCTATAGAAACGTTCGAGACCTTAATGGAATAAAAGAAACAGTACCAATGGAGAGCCATAGCAGTACCTATGGCGGCTAATTGAAAAAATAGTTTTTTTGAAACCTTTATACTTTCTTTTTTATAAATCCTTATATAGGCATATAAAAAAATAGCGGCGAACAACATTCTATAAAATACAAGGATCTGCGCATTTGCATGAATTAGTTTTCCTAAGATGGCTGTAAATCCCCATAAAAATACAATTAAATGTAATCTGAAAAGCGCTAATTTTTGCATAATCTACCTACTTCAATTTTTTTAATGTGCAAATTTACAAATAGGCTTTTACAAATCTTATAAAAAATCTAAATTTACTTTAATAATGAATAAAGTTTTTGCTATTTTCTCTTTAATCCATGATCTATTCTATTAATTTTTGAAAAAAAGTTCAAAAGAGGAGAAAAACAATGCTTTTTATTTAAAGAATATATATGAGATTAAATAAAAATATTAAAATCAAAACCGAACGTGCCACCTTACGGGCTGTTGAAGACTTATATATAGATGATATTTTGGAACATTTTACAAATGAGGTCACCAGATATATGCCCTTTAATCCACAAGGTAACAGAAAAGATATTATCAGCTTTATCAATGAATCTAAAAGAACTTTATCACAAAACACGGACTTAGTGATGGTTTCCTTAGATTCAAATGGTAATTTTATTGGATGCTGCGGTATCCACAATATAACAGCAGAATCTGTTGAATTGGGATTATGGTTAAAAAAGGACTCTCAGGGGAAAGGATTAGGGACTGAAATCATAACAGCACTTATCGAATTTCTGGAAAATAATTTTACTTTTAAATATATTTTATATCCTGTAGATGAAGAAAATATAGCCAGTAAAAAAATTCCGGAAAAACTGGGCTTTGTTCCTTTTAAAAAATATCAGAAGAACAAGAACTCAACAACGAATCTTAATATAGTAGAGTATAGAAAATATTATTCATAATTCTAAGCTGCTACTCCGCATAAAAAACCCCGAAAATTTGGTCAACTTTCGGGGCTTTCAAATAATAAACTATTAAAAAAATAAACTAGGAACTTAGAGTATTTATATAGAGAATATTATCCCTATTACTCTTTTGTAAAGTTAGCAAAAATCTCAATTATCCAAAAATAATTTTTTGTTAAATATTTCACAATTTTCTGAAAACCAACCTATTAAACGCTTGTTTTACTAAAAGTAGTATTCCTTTTAAAAATAGTATCTTTAGACGTAAAAAATTGAAATTTTATGGATATTGAATTCAACAAACGGGAAGATCAAAATAGATTAAAATTATCTGAGATAAATCGTTTACTTGCTGAAATAAAAAAAGGAGGGGGAGAAAAGAAACTTCAAAAATTACGCGATGAAGGTAAAATGACCGCAAGGGAAAGAATCGATTACCTTCTTGATAAAAATTCAGATTCCATAGAAATAGGAGCATTTGCCGGTTACGAAATGTATGAAGAGCATGGTGGATGCCCAAGTGGTGGGGTCGTTGTTGTGATGGGTTACGTTTCCGGAAGACAATGTATCGTTGTAGCTAATGACGCTTCTGTAAAGGCCGGTGCATGGTTTCCTATTACAGGAAAGAAAAACCTGAGAGCTCAGGAAATCGCTATGGAGAATAAACTCCCTATTATTTACCTGGTAGATTCAGCAGGAGTATATCTTCCTATGCAGGATGAAATTTTCCCTGACAAAGAACATTTTGGCCGAATTTTCAGGAATAATGCGAAAATGAGTTCCATGGGAATTATACAAATCTCTGCAGTAATGGGCAGCTGTGTTGCAGGTGGGGCGTATTTACCTATTATGAGTGATGAAGCTATGATTGTAGATAAAACAGGTTCCATCTTCTTAGCCGGAAGTTACCTTGTAAAAGCTGCAATCGGAGAAAGTATCGATAATGAAACCTTAGGAGGAGCAACTACACACTGCTCAATTTCCGGAGTTACCGACTATAAAGCTAAAGACGATAAGGATGCTTTAGACAGAATTAAAAATATTATGAAATCTATCGGAAGTACTGAAAAAGCAGGATTTGATAGAATTGAAAGCTTCCCGCCTAAGGAAAACCCGGATCATATCTTTGGAATCATACCTGTTTCCAGAGCAGACCAGTATGATACTTATGACATTATAAAATGTTTAGTAGACAATTCAGAATACGAAGAATATAAACCAGATTACGGAAAGACGATTATTTGTGCTACAGCAAGAGTTGATGGGTGGTCTGTAGGGATTGTAGCCAATCAAAGAAAGTTGGTGAAAAGTGGAAAAGGAGAAATGCAATTTGGAGGAGTTATATATTCAGACTCAGCCGATAAAGCTACAAGATTTATTGCCAATTGTAATCAAAGAAAAATTCCGCTGATCTTTTTACAGGATGTTACCGGCTTTATGGTAGGTTCAAAATCTGAACATGGAGGAATCATTAAAGATGGCGCAAAAATGGTGAATGCAGTAGCTAATTCTGTAGTTCCTAAATTTACAGTTATCACCGGGAATTCTTATGGTGCCGGTAATTATGCAATGTGTGGAAAAGCTTACGATCCAAGATTAATCGTAGCATGGCCATGGGCTGATCTGGCTGTAATGGGGGGATCTCAAGCGGCAAAGGTTTTGGCACAAATTCAGGAATCTACTTTAAAAAAACAAGGTAAAGAAATTACAGAAAAAGAACGTCAGGAAATTTTAGATACCATTTCTAAAAAATACCAGAAACAAACAGAAGCTACTTATTCTGCAGCCAGATTATGGACTGATGCTATTATTAATCCTACAGATACCAGAAAATGGATTTCTATGGGAATTGAAGCAGCTAATCATACTCCTATTACAGAGAAGTTTAACCTAGGAGTTATCCAGGTCTGATATATTAATAATATACATTATATAATGCCTCTCTTTTTAAGGGAGGCTTTTTTATTACCTATTCTTTCTTTTTCCTATTTAAAGTTTTCTCAGATTGGTTTTGATATATAGCGCTTAAATTAAGGCAAAAATCCCGTTAACTTCTATGCTGGTTGCTAGTTTTTAGTTGTCAGTTACTTTCCATTTACCTAATCCCTCCTGCCACCTATTACCTATCATCTGCAACCTTATATGTATGTAGTATTACTAGTAGTAGTAGTTCGTCTATGTCTATAACGAAAAAAGTCTCATACAAATAAATGTATGAGACTTTTTAATAAAAACTGGCGGCGACCTACTCTCCCGCTTTCGCAGTACCATCGGCGCTGGTGGGCTTAACTTCTGTGTTCGGAATGGGAACAGGTGAGCCCCACCGCTAAAACCACCCTAAAGGCTTTATATAAGAGGTTAGACTTTAGTCATTAGAGGTTAGATCATTCTCTAACTTCTAAATTCTATTTGCTAACTTCTGGTTTTAATCGATAAAAACGTTCACAAAGACAAAACCTTTACTGCGCAACTAAGTGCTGCCAATTAGGCTATAAATCTACGGGTAATTAGTACTACTCGGCTATGCTGTTACCAACTTTACACCTATAGCCTATCAACGTGGTCATCTCCCACGACCCTTAAAAGATGTCTCATCTTGAGGCGAGTTTCGCACTTATATGCTTTCAGTGCTTATCTCTTCCAAACGTAGCTACTCAGCGGTGCACCTGGCGGTACAACTGATACACCAGAGGTTTGTTCAATTCGGTCCTCTCGTACTAGAATCAAGCCCTCTCAAACATCTAACGCCCGCAATAGATAGAGACCGAACTGTCTCACGACGTTCTGAACCCAGCTCGCGTGCCACTTTAATGGGCGAACAGCCCAACCCTTGGGACCTTCTCCAGCCCCAGGATGTGACGAGCCGACATCGAGGTGCCGAACCTCCCCGTCGATGTGAGCTCTTGGGGGAGACTAGCCTGTTATCCCCGGAGTACCTTTTATCCTATGAGCGATGGCCCTTCCATACGGAACCACCGGATCACTATGTCCTGCTTTCGCACCTGATCGACTTGTAGGTCTCACAGTCAAGCACCCTTATGCCATTACACTCTACGCACGGTTACCAAGCGTGCTGAGGGTACCTTTGAAAGCCTCCGTTACTCTTTTGGAGGCGACCACCCCAGTCAAACTACCCACCACGCAATGTCCTTCTAAAAGAAGTTAGGCTCCAAGTAAGTAAAGGGTGGTATTTCAACGTCGACTCCACCAACACTAGCGTGCCAGCTTCATAGTCTCCCACCTATCCTACACATTACTTACTCAAAGTCAATACGAAGTTATAGTAAAGGTTCACAGGGTCTTTTCGTCCCATTGCGGGTAATCGGCATCTTCACCGATACTACAATTTCACAGAGCTCATGGTTGAGACAGTGCCCAGATCGTTACACCATTCGTGCAGGTCGGAACTTACCCGACAAGGAATTTCGCTACCTTAGGACCGTTATAGTTACGGCCGCCGTTTACTGGGGCTTCAGTCAAACGCTTCGCTTACGCTAACGCCCTTCCTTAACCTTCCAGCACCGGGCAGGTGTCAGACCCTATACAGCATCTTTCGATTTAGCAGAGTCCTGTGTTTTTGATAAACAGTCGCCTGGGCCTCTTCACTGCGGCCACCATTGCTGATGGCGTCTCTTCTTCCGAAGTTACGAGACTATTTTGCCTAGTTCCTTAACCATGATTCACTCTAGCACCTTAGGATTCTCTCCTCGACTACCTGTGTCGGTTTTGGTACGGGTTGCTTCACTTCGGCTTTTCTTGGAAGCACTTTCCCTGCAGCAGCTTCGCCCGAAGGCTAGGCCTTGACTATTCCGTCAGTCTCCAGCAAGTACGGCACTCCGTCCCCTTTTTAGTGTGAGCAAGTATGGGAATATTAACCCATTGTCCATCCACTACCCCTTTCGGGTTCGCGTTAGGTCCCGACTAACCCTCAGCTGATTAGCATGGCTGAGGAAACCTTAGTCTTTCGGTGAGGGGGTTTCTCGCCCCCTTTATCGTTACTTATGCCTACATTTTCTTTTCTATCCGCTCCACAATACCTCACGATACTGCTTCGGCGCAAATAGAATGCTCCCCTACCAGATATAATTCTAAATTATAAATCCATAGCTTCGGTAATATGTTTATGCCCGATTATTATCCATGCCGGACCGCTCGACTAGTGAGCTGTTACGCACTCTTTAAATGAATGGCTGCTTCCAAGCCAACATCCTAGCTGTCAATGCAGTCCAACCGCGTTGCTTCAACTTAACATATATTTGGGGACCTTAGCTGTTGGTCTGGGTTCTTTCCCTCTCGGACATGGACCTTAGCACCCATGCCCTCACTGCCGTAGAACATTTATTAGCATTCGGAGTTTGTCAGGAATTGGTAGGTGGTGAAACCCCCGCATCCAATCAGTAGCTCTACCTCTAATAAACTTATATACGACGCTGCACCTAAATGCATTTCGGGGAGTACGAGCTATCTCCCAGTTTGATTGGCCTTTCACCCCTACCCACAGGTCATCCGAAGACTTTTCAACGTCAACCGGTTCGGTCCTCCACTCTGTGTTACCAGAGCTTCAACCTGCCCATGGGTAGATCACAAGGTTTCGCGTCTAATCCTACTAACTATGCGCCCTATTCAGACTCGCTTTCGCTCCGGCTCCGGACCTGAAGTCCTTAACCTCGCTAGTAAAATTAACTCGTAGGCTCATTATGCAAAAGGCACGCCGTCACCCAACATGTGGGCTCCGACCGCTTGTAGGCGTACGGTTTCAGGTTCTATTTCACCCTTCTATTCGAAGTGCTTTTCACCTTTCCTTCACAGTACTTGTTCACTATCGGTCTTTCAGGAGTATTTAGCCTTGGAGGATGGTCCCCCCATATTCAGACAGGATTTCACGTGTCCCGCCCTACTCATTTATCATCAAAATATGCCTTTCAAATACGGGGCTATCACCCTCTATGGCTGTTCTTTCCAGAACATTCTTTTAAACATATAATGACTTTTGGGCTAATCCGCTTTCGCTCGCCACTACTTACGGAATCTCTTCGATTTCTTTTCCTCCGGGTACTTAGATGTTTCAGTTCTCCGGGTTTGCTCTCTAAATAAATTTAGAGTGACATGTCTTCAACATGCCGGGTTGCCCCATTCGGACATCTGCGGATCAATTCGTGTGTGCCAATCCCCGCAGCTTTTCGCAGCTTACCACGTCCTTCTTCGCCTCTGAAAGCCTAGGCATCCGCCATACGCCCTTAACGATTTCTTTCCTAATTATTAATTAGTTTAGTTTTTTTTATGACATATTACTATGTCAAAGTATTTTTGTAAACTCAAACGCTTAGTTGCGCTCGGTTTTCTCTTTGTGATATTTTTACCGTTAATGTCAATGATCTTAATGTCTTTCTGCTTGTATGATAAATGGATATTTGTTTTGGCTCTATCCATTATACTTTTAAATCAAACGCGCAAAACTGTGGAGAATAAGGGAGTCGAACCCTTGACCTCCTGCGTGCAAGGCAGGCGCTCTAGCCAGCTGAGCTAATTCCCCCTCTAGTTGAGTTGGTGAATGATTGTGTTAGAAAGTCCCGAGCGTTAACTCATTCTCTCTAATACTCTCAAACTCCTATACTCAAAATTAGTAGTCTCGGGCAGGCTCGAACTGCCGACCTCTACATTATCAGTGTAGCGCTCTAACCAGCTGAGCTACGAGACTCTTTATGAGTGATGGGTAATGAGTAATTTAGTAATCTATATACTGCCTTATCATTGTTCTCTCTATCGCTCCCTTCCCGTTTACTAATTTCTAGTGGGTTTGTATTTTTTTATATATAATCAACCAAATAAAAAACTAAAGCTTCTCTTTAAGTAAGTACATGGTACATTGAAGTACCTTAATTTTGTTTATCGTCTTTAAGACGCTCTAAAATGAGATGTTCCAGCCGCACCTTCCGGTACGGCTACCTTGTTACGACTTAGCCCTAGTTACCTGTTTTACCCTAGGCAGCTCCTGTTACGGTCACCGACTTCAGGTACCCCAGACTTCCATGGCTTGACGGGCGGTGTGTACAAGGCCCGGGAACGTATTCACCGCGCCATGGCTGATGCGCGATTACTAGCGATTCCAGCTTCATAGAGTCGAGTTGCAGACTCCAATCCGAACTGAGACCAGCTTTCGAGATTAGCATCCAGTCACCTGGTAGCAGCCCTCTGTACTGGCCATTGTATTACGTGTGTGGCCCAAGGCGTAAGGGCCGTGATGATTTGACGTCATCCCCACCTTCCTCTCTACTTGCGTAGGCAGTCTCACTAGAGTCCTCAACTTAATGGTAGCAACTAGTGACAGGGGTTGCGCTCGTTGCAGGACTTAACCTAACACCTCACGGCACGAGCTGACGACAACCATGCAGCACCTTGAAAATTGTCCGAAGAAAAGCCTATTTCTAAGCCTGTCAATTCCCATTTAAGCCTTGGTAAGGTTCCTCGCGTATCATCGAATTAAACCACATAATCCACCGCTTGTGCGGGCCCCCGTCAATTCCTTTGAGTTTCAAACTTGCGTTCGTACTCCCCAGGTGGCTAACTTATCACTTTCGCTTAGTCTCTGAAGCCGAAGCCCCAAAAACGAGTTAGCATCGTTTACGGCGTGGACTACCAGGGTATCTAATCCTGTTCGCTCCCCACGCTTTCGTCCATCAGCGTCAGTTAAGACATGGTAACCTGCCTTCGCAATTGGTGTTCTAAGTAATATCTATGCATTTCACCGCTACACTACTTATTCCAGCTACCTCTACCTTACTCAAGACCCGCAGTATCAATGGCAGTTTCATAGTTGAGCTATGAGATTTCACCACTGACTTACGAGTCCGCCTACGGACCCTTTAAACCCAATAAATCCGGATAACGCTTGCACCCTCCGTATTACCGCGGCTGCTGGCACGGAGTTAGCCGGTGCTTATTCGTATAGTACCTTCAGCTTCCCACACGTGGAAAGGTTTATCCCTATACAAAAGAAGTTTACAACCCATAGGGCCGTCGTCCTTCACGCGGGATGGCTGGATCAGGCTCTCACCCATTGTCCAATATTCCTCACTGCTGCCTCCCGTAGGAGTCTGGTCCGTGTCTCAGTACCAGTGTGGGGGATCACCCTCTCAGGCCCCCTAAAGATCATAGACTTGGTGAGCCGTTACCTCACCAACTATCTAATCTTGCGCGTGCCCATCTCTATCCACCGGAGTTTTCAATATCAAATGATGCCATCTGATATATTATGGAGTATTAATCTTCCTTTCGAAAGGCTATCCTCCTGATAAAGGTAGGTTGCACACGTGTTCCGCACCCGTACGCCGCTCTCAATTATCCGAAGACAATCTACCGCTCGGCTTGCATGTGTTAGGCCTCCCGCTAGCGTTCATCCTGAGCCAGGATCAAACTCTCCATTGTATGTTTGTCTGACTCACTCAAAGTTTTGACGCTTTAGTTTTTCCTTACTTGGTTGTTATATTGTATGTCAATGATCTTTATATCTTCCGCTTTTTAATGAAGCAATCTATCTGTCAGTGTCGCTCCATATTTGCGAGTGCAAAAGTAATTAATTATTTCCAAATGACCAAATGTTTTTTAAAGAAATTTTAAAGTCTTTTTTTCTAACCCTAAACTCTTTCTAAACCTTAACCACTCTTCTTCTGCGCTCCCTTAATTGGGATTGCAAAGATACAAACTTTTTCTTATTATCAAAATAAATTCTCATTTATTTTTTAAGCCTGTTTCCTAATGTTTACCGTTCTCTGCGCTACCTACTATCTCTCGTTTTCAGTGGTGCAAAATTACCACTATTTACCCCACCCTTCCAAATCTATTTAACATAAAGTTTACTTTTAATTCATATTTATTCTTAACTCATTGAAATACAGTTTTAAAAATTTAAACATTTATTTAAGAGAATCAAGGGAAACAGAATGGCACAAGGAAGAAAGGCTTAGGAACTAGGGAATGAAGAGGGAAGAGAAAAGGTTTTGGGAGATAGAGAATCGTGGAAAAAGCAGGAGCTTGGGTAATTTACCTGCTATATATGGTATATAAATACAAGTAAACCGGCATAAAGCCGGCTTATGTGTGTGACACTACTATATATGATACCTTAATAGTGGTGTACTACAATAATATATAGATTAAACATTTTAAGACAATTAGAAATGTTTGAATTCTTTTACCAAAAACTAGTATATAAAGTAATAAGGATTAATAGTATTACTATACTCCATATCGTAAATGCGCGACTGGTTTTAAACATAGAAGCATCAATTTCCAATCCTTTCCTTGGTAAACCATTTTTAGTTTCACGAATACTGATCCAATACATTCCCAGCACACAAAACAAAAATACCACAGCCATTCGATCGATAAACGCCATTTCATATACACCATTAGCATTAGGAACTGCAAAACCGATAGGATATAAAAAGGATAGATCCATCACCAAAGGAGCAAATTTAAGCATGACTGAAAAAATGAATCCCGCTACTATAGCAAAAAGAGCTGCCTTGGCAGTAGTCCTTTTCCAGAAAAAGCCTAAAATAAACATGGCAAAAATACCTGGACTCACAAAACCTGTGTATTCCTGAATATACTGGAACCCTCCTTTTTTATCTATTCCTAAAAATGGTGCAATAATAATAGCCATTAAAACCGAAGCTACTACGGTTAACTTTCCGACCCGTACCAGATTCTCTTCTGAGGCATCTTTATTAATATACTGTTTATAAATATCTAATGTGAAAATTGTAGCAATACTATTTGCTTTTCCAGCAAGAGAGGCGACTATAGCAGCTATGAGTGCGGCAAATGATAATCCTTTCATTCCGGAAGGCAGCAGGTTGAGTAAAGTCGGATAAGCACGATCAGGATTAAGAACACCATCCTGAAGCATTTCTTTCTGAAATAAACCTTGCTGATACAAAACATAAGCTGCAATTCCTGGTAATACAACGATCACCGGCATCAAGAGCTTTAAAAAAGCTGCAAATAAGATTCCGTTACGTGCGGTTTTGAGATCAGCTCCAAGTGCTCTCTGAGTAATATACTGGTTACAGCCCCAATAATTAAGGTTAACAATCAGCATTCCTCCAATCAGAACAGAGATTCCTGGGAGATCAATATAATAAGGATCTGTTTTCTTAAAAATCATGTGGAAATGATCACCTGCAGCCTCCTTCATAGAGGTAAGTCCTGTCCAAAAACCTGTTATTCCTTGCTCTCCGGATACCAAAGTAATTGCAAGATACGTTGTGACCAAGCCTCCTAGTATCAGAAAAAAAACCTGAATAACATCTGTATAGCCAATTACTTTCATCCCACCTAATGTGATCATAATGGCAAAAATTGCAAGAAAACCCATACACAATGTGAAATTGAATCCAGAAATACCATTAATAGCCAGTGCTCCAAGATATAGAATCGACGTAAGATTAACTACAATGTAAAGCATTAACCAAAAAATGGACATAATCAACGCTACCTTTTCATTATATCTCTTATGAAGATATTGCGGCATGGTATATATTTTATTTTTCAGATAAACAGGAATAAAAAAAACAGCGACAATAATAAGTGTAAAAGCAGCCATCCATTCATAGGTAGCAATTGCCAATCCCATACTGAAACCACTCCCACTCATTCCAATGAATTGTTCAGCACTAATATTGCTCGCAATAAGTGATGCCCCGATAGCCCACCAGGTAAGAGATCCTTCCGCCAGGAAATAATCTTTACTATCTGCAACCTTTTTTTTATTTCGTCTAAAAATATAGATTCCATAAATGATGATAATGATAAAATATATTATAAATACAATATAATCCGTAGCTGTTAATTTATTCATCGTTTGTGTTTATAGTGGGTTACTGGTAAACTTTTCAAAATTTCAGCACTTTGTTCAGGTGTAATATCACGTTGGCTTTCAGCAAGCATCTCGTAGCCTACCATAAATTTTTTCACATGAGCAGACCGTAACAAGGGCGGATAGAAATGCATATGAAAATGCCATTCATCATATGCCTTTCCATCAGTAGGTGATTGATGTATTCCTGCAGAATAAGGAAAAGGAACCTCAAAGAGATTATCATATTTACAGGTAAGCTTTTTTAAAATATCAGCAAATAATCTAGTTTCTTCAACGTCAAACTCCGTAATATTCCTTAATTTTCTTTTACTGATAATCATCGTTTCATAAGGCCAGATAGCCCAAAATGGCACTACTACAGCAAAGGCATCATTTTCAAGTATCATTCTTAATCCAGCATCAGATTCCTGTTGAAGGTAATCTTCTAGCAGAGATCTACCATATTTTTGAAAATATTTTTTAAGATTCTCCTGAGTTCTTATTACCTGTGAAGGAATAGAGGACTGAGCCCAGATTTGACCGTGTGGATGTGGATTACTGCAACCCATAACGGATCCTTTATTCTCAAAAATCTGTACATGATTGATATAATCAAGATTTCCTAAAGTCTTATATTCTTCCTGCCAAACTTCAACTACTTTTATTATATCTTCTACATCCATTTCCGGAAGAGACAGACTATGATCATCGGAAAAACAGATAACCTTGTTGATTCCTCGTTCCGGTTCTATCTTAAATAGCTCACTATTATGTTCTTCAAAAGACACTTCTTCTTTTAACAGAGCTCCAAAATCGTTATCAAAAACATAGACTCCTTTATATTTGGGATTATTTATCCCATTTACTCTCATATTTCCGGAACACAGATAGCAATCAGGATCATATGACCGGACAACTTCTTCAATAATTTTTTCTTCCTGACCTTGCCAAGGACGCTTTGCCCTCTGAGGAGAAACGAGTATCCATTCATTCAAAAGCGGATTATACCTTCTGTGTGGATGATCTTTTTGGTTAAATGTTCTATTCATCTTCTTTATATTCTTTTGTTCCGTCTGAAATACTCACTTTATAAACCTGTAATGAAAGCCCATGTATCTGTTTATAGCGTGATTTTATATTATCAATGACTGCGTCTACTTTTCCATTTTCAATGAGGTTAATAGAACATCCACCAAATCCACCTCCCATCATACGTGAACCTAAAACACTTTCCTGGCTCAGAGCTTCATCTACTAAAAAATCAATTTCCGGACAGCTTACTTCATATTGCTTTGAAAGGCCATAGTGGGTCTGAGTCAAAAGTTCTCCTAATCTTTTTAAATCTTTATTTTTCAAAGCAGATGCAGCCTGTGGTACTCTATTGATTTCTTCAATTACGTACAAACATCGTTTATAAACTATTTCACCCAAATCATTTTTTAATTCGTCCAACATTTCAATTGTACATTCACGAAAAGATTTTATTTCAGGAAAATGTTTTTTAATTATTTCCTTTCCTGTTTCCATTTCTTTACGTCTTTCATTATATCCAGAAGTCGTATGCGTATGCTTAACGCGGCTATCAAATAAAACAAGACTATATCCCTCTATCTCTGCGTCATAATATTGATAATCCAATGAATTACAATCCAGCATAATTACTTTAGATTTCTTTCCAAAAACAGATGCAAACTGATCCATAATTCCACAATTGACTCCTACAAAATTATTTTCTGATCTTTGACCTATTAATGCAATCTCTTTTTTGGATAGTTGTAGATTAAAAATAGTATCTAAAACAAAGGCAAATCCACATTCCAAAGCTGCCGAAGAAGAGAGGCCTGCTCCCATTGGGATATTTCCTTTAAAAATAATGTCAATTCCCCCAATACTTCTCCCTAATTGTCTGATTTCTTCAGCTACGCCTAGCAGATAGCCAGCCCATGTAGGCCATTGACCAATTATCTCTACATTGGTTTCAAAAGAAAATGTTTCGTTAAAGTCTTCGGCGACAATATTACAAGCAGAAGTCTGTTCATTTTTTCGGACTGCAAAGCAAATATATCTATCAATAGCAGCCGGGAGTACAAAGCCGTCATTATAATCTACATGTTCTCCTATAATATTAATACGTCCCGGGGATAGAAATATATGGTCCGGAGTTGTTTTAAAATGTGCTTTGAAAGCATTCTTGGTTTGAGAAACAAGTTCTTTTTTCATCATAGTCATTGTGAGTCTATAGTATTTAAAGTGAATTAGAAGTTTTGAATTGATAGGCAATTTCATTAATGTATTGTTCTCCTTTTCTCAATATGCCATTTTTAAAATTGCTATGATTAGGAGAATCCGGAAAATTCTGAGCCTCAAAACAAATTCCACTTTTATTATGGTATTTAGCATTTTCTTTCCCTTGAATGGATCCCGTGCTTCCACCAATATATACATGAACAGTTGGTTGATTAGTAAAGACTTTAAGTACAAGACCATTTTCTTTGTCTCTTAAAATTGCAGCAGGATGTTTTCCTTTAAGAATAAATGATGTATCAATTTCAGAGGGGCAATCACGGAATTCAGAAAAATCGAAGAATGTATTTTCAATCGGAAGAAACTTTCCGGTAGGAATCAAGTCCTCATCAATTTCCAGAATCTCTAAAGCTTCAATTTTCATTTCTAAATTGGTAATATCTTTTTTATGCCCTGCAAGGTTGAAATAAGAATGTTGTGTAAGATTGATCAGTATATCAATATCTGTCACGGCACTTAACGTTACATATAAAGTTTCTGAACTCAAAAAATATTCTGTCCTGAATTTTGTTTGTCCATTATTGACAGAAAATTCGAAGACCACTCTATTATCTGATATAGTAGTCAGTTCCCAAAATTGATTACTTAAATTGAAAGTACCCCCATGAAGATGATGCCCTTCAAAATTTTTATCAAGCTGAACTTCTTTTCCGTTGTCAGTATATCTTCCCAGCTTTAATCTTCCGGCATGTGGCCCAACCACTGCACCCAGAAATGGTTTAGCATGAAGATCAAAAGATCTTTGGTAATCTTCAACGTTATCAAAACCCAATACAATATCAAGTTTATCTTCGTTGACCGGAATTTTAAATGAAGAAATTGCAGCACCAAAACTACAGAAGGTAACTTCAAAACCGTGAGTATTGGTTAATGTCCTGAAAAATGACTGATCATGGCTCATATCAATAAAAATATAGCTATTTAAAAATTATATTGGATAAGATATAAAGATTGAATATATTTAACCTACTAATACCTACCAGTTTTTAATTATATACTACCAGTTTTGAAAATTATTACGATTAATAAAGAAAGTACTGTTCCCATTTATAAACAGATCGTAGGAAGTATAGAGGAAGCCATAATTACAAAAAAACTATTTCGAAATGACAGACTTCCTTCGGTGAAAAAAATATGTATTGAACACCAGATTTCCAGAGACACTGTTTTAGTGGCCTATAGCCTATTGAAGCAAAAAGGTATTATTCATGCCATCCCGGCTAAAGGATATTATGTACGCACTGAAGACTTCAGCTATGATACACGATATTTTTTATTATTTGATGAACTTAACTCATTTAAAGAAGATATACTCAATTCATTTCGGAAACACATTAGCTCTAAAGGCCATGTTGATGTGTTCTTTCATCATTTCAATTATTCTATGTTTAGAAAACTGATATATGATTCTAATGGAAATTATTCAAAATATATTATCATGCCCGGAAATGTAGAAGGCATTGAAGAATTCCTTACTATATTACCTCAAACAGATGTATACATTATTGATCAGATGCGAGATACTTTAAGACATTATTCCGGAGTGTATCAGAATTTTGTAAGAGATATTTTTGAAGCAATGAATTCCTATGCCCATCTACTGGAAAAATATACACATTATATCATTGTCTTCCCCGGAGAAAAGGAGCCTATTGATATGGTTAACGGTTTTGTAAAATATTGTCAGGCTTACAATAAAAAATATTCGATAATACCCAACTTTAAAACACATGATTTTACAAAAGGACAAGTATTTTTGATTCCTAACGATCGAGATTTGGTAGAGGCTGTAGAGAAATGTAAAGAAAATGATCTAAAGCTAGGAGAAGATATCGGAATTATATCCTATAATGAGATTCCATTAAAAAAAGTTGTTGAGAATGGTATTACTACCTTATCAACAGATTTCTCACTGATGGGTAAAACACTTGCAGAAATGGTTTTGAAAAATGAAAAAATCCAGATTGAGAATCCTTCACATTTATACTTAAGAAAGTCATTATAAATTAACTGAAAAAGTTGAGTGTTGCTAGTTTTTAGTTACATTCATTTATTACCTAAATCCTAGGCCCTAATCCCTAATTCCTCCTACCTGATACCTATTACCTATGATCTGCCACCTACCTTTTTCTAGTATATAGTATTACTAATAGTAGTGGTGGTAGTAGTTCGTCTATGTCAATAACAAAAAAAGTCTCATACAAATAAATGTATGAGACTTTTTAATAAAAACTGGCGGCGACCTACTCTCCCGCTTTCGCAGTACCATCGGCGCTGGTGGGCTTAACTTCTGTGTTCGGAATGGGAACAGGTGAGCCCCACCGCTAAAACCACCCTAAAGGCTTTATATAAGAGGTTAGACTTTAGTCATTAGAGGTTAGATCATTCTCTAACTTCTAAATTCTATTTGCTAACTTCTGGTTTTAATCGATAAAAACGTTCACAAAGACAAAACCTTTACTGCGCAACTAAGTGCTGCCAATTAGGCTATAAATCTACGGGTAATTAGTACTACTCGGCTATGCTGTTACCAACTTTACACCTATAGCCTATCAACGTGGTCATCTCCCACGACCCTTAAAAGATGTCTCATCTTGAGGCGAGTTTCGCACTTATATGCTTTCAGTGCTTATCTCTTCCAAACGTAGCTACTCAGCGGTGCACCTGGCGGTACAACTGATACACCAGAGGTTTGTTCAATTCGGTCCTCTCGTACTAGAATCAAGCCCTCTCAAACATCTAACGCCCGCAATAGATAGAGACCGAACTGTCTCACGACGTTCTGAACCCAGCTCGCGTGCCACTTTAATGGGCGAACAGCCCAACCCTTGGGACCTTCTCCAGCCCCAGGATGTGACGAGCCGACATCGAGGTGCCGAACCTCCCCGTCGATGTGAGCTCTTGGGGGAGACTAGCCTGTTATCCCCGGAGTACCTTTTATCCTATGAGCGATGGCCCTTCCATACGGAACCACCGGATCACTATGTCCTGCTTTCGCACCTGATCGACTTGTAGGTCTCACAGTCAAGCACCCTTATGCCATTACACTCTACGCACGGTTACCAAGCGTGCTGAGGGTACCTTTGAAAGCCTCCGTTACTCTTTTGGAGGCGACCACCCCAGTCAAACTACCCACCACGCAATGTCCTTCTAAAAGAAGTTAGGCTCCAAGTAAGTAAAGGGTGGTATTTCAACGTCGACTCCACCAACACTAGCGTGCCAGCTTCATAGTCTCCCACCTATCCTACACATTACTTACTCAAAGTCAATACGAAGTTATAGTAAAGGTTCACAGGGTCTTTTCGTCCCATTGCGGGTAATCGGCATCTTCACCGATACTACAATTTCACAGAGCTCATGGTTGAGACAGTGCCCAGATCGTTACACCATTCGTGCAGGTCGGAACTTACCCGACAAGGAATTTCGCTACCTTAGGACCGTTATAGTTACGGCCGCCGTTTACTGGGGCTTCAGTCAAACGCTTCGCTTACGCTAACGCCCTTCCTTAACCTTCCAGCACCGGGCAGGTGTCAGACCCTATACAGCATCTTTCGATTTAGCAGAGTCCTGTGTTTTTGATAAACAGTCGCCTGGGCCTCTTCACTGCGGCCACCATTGCTGATGGCGTCTCTTCTTCCGAAGTTACGAGACTATTTTGCCTAGTTCCTTAACCATGATTCACTCTAGCACCTTAGGATTCTCTCCTCGACTACCTGTGTCGGTTTTGGTACGGGTTGCTTCACTTCGGCTTTTCTTGGAAGCACTTTCCCTGCAGCAGCTTCGCCCGAAGGCTAGGCCTTGACTATTCCGTCAGTCTCCAGCAAGTACGGCACTCCGTCCCCTTTTTAGTGTGAGCAAGTATGGGAATATTAACCCATTGTCCATCCACTACCCCTTTCGGGTTCGCGTTAGGTCCCGACTAACCCTCAGCTGATTAGCATGGCTGAGGAAACCTTAGTCTTTCGGTGAGGGGGTTTCTCGCCCCCTTTATCGTTACTTATGCCTACATTTTCTTTTCTATCCGCTCCACAATACCTCACGATACTGCTTCGGCGCAAATAGAATGCTCCCCTACCAGATATAATTCTAAATTATAAATCCATAGCTTCGGTAATATGTTTATGCCCGATTATTATCCATGCCGGACCGCTCGACTAGTGAGCTGTTACGCACTCTTTAAATGAATGGCTGCTTCCAAGCCAACATCCTAGCTGTCAATGCAGTCCAACCGCGTTGCTTCAACTTAACATATATTTGGGGACCTTAGCTGTTGGTCTGGGTTCTTTCCCTCTCGGACATGGACCTTAGCACCCATGCCCTCACTGCCGTAGAACATTTATTAGCATTCGGAGTTTGTCAGGAATTGGTAGGTGGTGAAACCCCCGCATCCAATCAGTAGCTCTACCTCTAATAAACTTATATACGACGCTGCACCTAAATGCATTTCGGGGAGTACGAGCTATCTCCCAGTTTGATTGGCCTTTCACCCCTACCCACAGGTCATCCGAAGACTTTTCAACGTCAACCGGTTCGGTCCTCCACTCTGTGTTACCAGAGCTTCAACCTGCCCATGGGTAGATCACAAGGTTTCGCGTCTAATCCTACTAACTATGCGCCCTATTCAGACTCGCTTTCGCTCCGGCTCCGGACCTGAAGTCCTTAACCTCGCTAGTAAAATTAACTCGTAGGCTCATTATGCAAAAGGCACGCCGTCACCCAACATGTGGGCTCCGACCGCTTGTAGGCGTACGGTTTCAGGTTCTATTTCACCCTTCTATTCGAAGTGCTTTTCACCTTTCCTTCACAGTACTTGTTCACTATCGGTCTTTCAGGAGTATTTAGCCTTGGAGGATGGTCCCCCATATTCAGACAGGATTTCACGTGTCCCGCCCTACTCATTTATCATCAAAATATGCCTTTCAAATACGGGGCTATCACCCTCTATGGCTGTTCTTTCCAGAACATTCTTTTAAACATATAATGACTTTTGGGCTAATCCGCTTTCGCTCGCCACTACTTACGGAATCTCTTCGATTTCTTTTCCTCCGGGTACTTAGATGTTTCAGTTCTCCGGGTTTGCTCTCTAAATAAATTTAGAGTGACATGTCTTCAACATGCCGGGTTGCCCCATTCGGACATCTGCGGATCAATTCGTGTGTGCCAATCCCCGCAGCTTTTCGCAGCTTACCACGTCCTTCTTCGCCTCTGAAAGCCTAGGCATCCGCCATACGCCCTTAACGATTTCTTTCCTAATTATTAATTAGTTTAGTTTTTTTTATGACATATTACTATGTCAAAGTATTTTTGTAAACTCAAACGCTTAGTTGCGCTCGGTTTTCTCTTTGTGATATTTTTACCGTTAATGTCAATGATCTTAATGTCTTTCTGCTTGTATGATAAATGGATATTTGTTTTGGCTCTATCCATTATACTTTTAAATCAAACGCGCAAAACTGTGGAGAATAAGGGAGTCGAACCCTTGACCTCCTGCGTGCAAGGCAGGCGCTCTAGCCAGCTGAGCTAATTCCCCCTCTAGTTGAGTTGGTGAATGATTGTGTTAGAAAGTCCCGAGCGTTAACTCATTCTCTCTAATACTCTCAAACTCCTATACTCAAAATTAGTAGTCTCGGGCAGGCTCGAACTGCCGACCTCTACATTATCAGTGTAGCGCTCTAACCAGCTGAGCTACGAGACTCTTTATGAGTGATGGGTAATGAGTAATTTAGTAATCTATATACTGCCTTATCATTGTTCTCTCTATCGCTCCCTTCCCGTTTACTAATTTCTAGTGGGTTTGTATTTTTTTATATATAATCAACCAAATAAAAAACTAAAGCTTCTCTTTAAGTAAGTACATGGTACATTGAAGTACCTTAATTTTGTTTATCGTCTTTAAGACGCTCTAAAATGAGATGTTCCAGCCGCACCTTCCGGTACGGCTACCTTGTTACGACTTAGCCCTAGTTACCTGTTTTACCCTAGGCAGCTCCTGTTACGGTCACCGACTTCAGGTACCCCAGACTTCCATGGCTTGACGGGCGGTGTGTACAAGGCCCGGGAACGTATTCACCGCGCCATGGCTGATGCGCGATTACTAGCGATTCCAGCTTCATAGAGTCGAGTTGCAGACTCCAATCCGAACTGAGACCAGCTTTCGAGATTAGCATCCAGTCACCTGGTAGCAGCCCTCTGTACTGGCCATTGTATTACGTGTGTGGCCCAAGGCGTAAGGGCCGTGATGATTTGACGTCATCCCCACCTTCCTCTCTACTTGCGTAGGCAGTCTCACTAGAGTCCTCAACTTAATGGTAGCAACTAGTGACAGGGGTTGCGCTCGTTGCAGGACTTAACCTAACACCTCACGGCACGAGCTGACGACAACCATGCAGCACCTTGAAAATTGTCCGAAGAAAAGCCTATTTCTAAGCCTGTCAATTCCCATTTAAGCCTTGGTAAGGTTCCTCGCGTATCATCGAATTAAACCACATAATCCACCGCTTGTGCGGGCCCCCGTCAATTCCTTTGAGTTTCAAACTTGCGTTCGTACTCCCCAGGTGGCTAACTTATCACTTTCGCTTAGTCTCTGAAGCCGAAGCCCCAAAAACGAGTTAGCATCGTTTACGGCGTGGACTACCAGGGTATCTAATCCTGTTCGCTCCCCACGCTTTCGTCCATCAGCGTCAGTTAAGACATGGTAACCTGCCTTCGCAATTGGTGTTCTAAGTAATATCTATGCATTTCACCGCTACACTACTTATTCCAGCTACCTCTACCTTACTCAAGACCCGCAGTATCAATGGCAGTTTCATAGTTGAGCTATGAGATTTCACCACTGACTTACGAGTCCGCCTACGGACCCTTTAAACCCAATAAATCCGGATAACGCTTGCACCCTCCGTATTACCGCGGCTGCTGGCACGGAGTTAGCCGGTGCTTATTCGTATAGTACCTTCAGCTTCCCACACGTGGAAAGGTTTATCCCTATACAAAAGAAGTTTACAACCCATAGGGCCGTCGTCCTTCACGCGGGATGGCTGGATCAGGCTCTCACCCATTGTCCAATATTCCTCACTGCTGCCTCCCGTAGGAGTCTGGTCCGTGTCTCAGTACCAGTGTGGGGGATCACCCTCTCAGGCCCCCTAAAGATCATAGACTTGGTGAGCCGTTACCTCACCAACTATCTAATCTTGCGCGTGCCCATCTCTATCCACCGGAGTTTTCAATATCAAATGATGCCATCTGATATATTATGGAGTATTAATCTTCCTTTCGAAAGGCTATCCTCCTGATAAAGGTAGGTTGCACACGTGTTCCGCACCCGTACGCCGCTCTCAATTATCCGAAGACAATCTACCGCTCGGCTTGCATGTGTTAGGCCTCCCGCTAGCGTTCATCCTGAGCCAGGATCAAACTCTCCATTGTATGTTTGTCTGACTCACTCAAAGTTTTGACGCTTTAGTTTTTCCTTACTTGGTTGTTATATTGTATGTCAATGATCTTTATATCTTCCGCTTTTTAATGAAGCAATCTATCTGTCAGTGTCGCTCCATATTTGCGAGTGCAAAAGTAATTAATTATTTCCAAATGACCAAATGTTTTTTAAAGAAATTTTAAAGTCTTTTTTTCTAACCCTAAACTCTTTCTAAACCTTAACCACTCTTCTTCTGCGCTCCCTTAATTGGGATTGCAAAGATACAAACTTTTTCTTATTATCAAAATAAATTCTCATTTATTTTTTAAGCCTGCTTCCTAATGTTTACCGTTCTCTGCGCTACCTACTATCTCTCGTTTTCAGTGGTGCAAAATTACCACTATTTACCCCACCCCTCCAAATATATTTAACATAAAGTTTAGGATTGGGGAAAAGTATTCTGGTAAACATCTGATATCACATGGGTTGAATAGCATTTGTTATTTATCCACATTAAGGAAGCGGATATAAAACGTAAGCTAAAGCTATAAATAAAGCTTTTTAAATACCTTATATATATAGTATCCTAATAAGCATCCAATGATATCTGCTACAATATCCAGGGATTCCATAGATCTTCCTAAACCCATCTCTTCCTGCAGTATTTCTGTAAGAAAGGCATATATAAGGATGATTTGAAAAAAATAAGAAAATTTAATTCTCGGGAACGCTGCAATAAAAGAAAATCCCAGCGCTGCAAATATACTTATATGAACAATTTTATCGATTCCATTGAACATAAACCAGTATTCATGGTTCTCTTCTCCCGGTTTGAGAAGCATATAAGTAAGAAATGCCCAATAAATGGGCAAGATCTTACTAAATATTTTTGAAATTTTATCCAATGATTGCTTGGTATTCTTCTGCAGAAAGCAATTCAGACTGGTCAGCACCATCAGCAATCTCTACTTTGATGATCCATCCATTACCATAAGGATCAGTATTTAATAATTCAGGTTGATCTTCCAATTCTGAATTAAATGCTGTAACCTTTCCCGCTACAGGTAAGAATAGATCAGAAACAGTCTTTACCGCTTCAACACTTCCAAAAACAGCTCCGTTATCAAGATCATCATCTACAGTATCTACATCTACGTATACGATATCTCCCAATTCTCCTTGTGCAAAATCAGTAATCCCGATTGTAGCAATGTTTCCTTCTATTTTGATCCACTCGTGATCTTTAGTGTACTTTAATTCTGATGGTGTGTTCATTTTTTAATTTTTATATTCTACAAATTTATTCAAAATTCTATAAGGTTCAAAGGTTTAATAGACATCTTAAGTAAATTTTAAAATCCTAAATAAAAAACCACTAATATGGTAGGATTTTTTTTATAAATGCTGACTTATTTTTTTATGATTTTATAAGGGTATGATTTCCCATCTTTATCTATTACTTTAAGAATATATATTCCGGTAGGATATTGTGATAAATTAACTTCAATCTTGCCCTTATTAGCAGAGGATAAGCTTTTTGTTATGACTTTTTTAGCATCTACAGAATAGATTTCTAGGCTATTAAAATCCTTTACATTACCATTAAAGTCTACGTACAAAATATCTTTAGTCGGATTTGGATATACTTTTATATTTTTATTTATTGTATTTTCCACATTGGAGTTCTCTTCTCCACCATTTATAGTAATTTCACCATAGTATGGCTGGTCTTTTATTACAGCTTGCCTCAAATACAATGAATTATTAGGTGTTTCTGTTATTTTTGGATTGAGCATGTCATCAAAAGTAAGAGAACATTCTGGAATATTCGATGGTAGAGGTTGTTGTGCTATTGCATGAAACTCTATACCAGTTGCAGAAGAAACATGAAAGCCAGATTTCATGATAACAGAGTATTTTCCATAGATAAATACATTTTTATTTCCAGTCAATTGCTGTGTTTTATTATCCAGGATAACTGTTTTTACATCATATGTTGTAGAATTATAATCATTTCCAAGATTAAGAGATCTAAATAAAAATTTGTTTAAACTAGTCCCTGCTAAATTTTTAAATACTTCTTTTCCGTTTACAACAATACCTTCACTAAAATAATAATTATCCAATTTCTTTGGACGATGGTATGCAGATGAATACATTACCATTTCATCGTATATAGTGTATGGATGCGCTAAATAATCAACTTCTCTTATACTGAATATTCTTCGTCTAGTATTATTCCCATAGTAATGATAGTAATCCGCACTTATTATAAATTGATCATTAAACCCTCCAATATCATTCCATTTAAGAAAAGTTATTTTATCCTTCATCCAATTTCCATTAACGTTCTTCTTAAAATTTGCATAACCATAATTTCCATATTCACTGCCCGGAGAACTTCGCCAAGGAAATTTACTTAACTTAATAATTTCATCATTTTTTATAATAAAATTCGAAGAATACTGAATATTCTTAAAATCGTTAGGCATAGTAATGTGGGAAGAATTGATAGAATTATTAGATAAATCCAATTGCATAAGCTCAAAAGAACCTATCCCGTTCATATTTTTATAAATAATATCATATAAGTTATTAGATCTTTCAGATATAAATAAACGATCATAAGAGCCATTTCCTCCAGGGACAGATAAAAATTGATTTGACAATGATCCCCTCAAACCAAGAGTAGGTAAATTTGAAGCAATGTTATAAATATCAATCTTATTTTGCCCTAGCGGTTGTATAAAAACTTTGTTACCAACAATTTTTGTAAATACATTTGAAACTCCATATGTTATTGGATTTGTATCCATTAACCAATTACCATTCTGTTCATTATAATAGCACGAATATATTTTGCTAGAATTACCTGAATTTTGACCTACAGATAGCATTAAGTGCCCATTATCAAAATCATAATACTTTCCCATATTAATATTCTGCTGATTATAAAAAAGTGTTTTATAGCTTTCAAATACAAGTTCATTATTTATTATTTTGTAGGTTTGAATCTCATAGGTTTTATACGTACCATTTCCGTTTTTTCTCCATTCTTCAATAAGAATATGAACTCTATTATCACTTACCCCTACAACATCTATCACATAGTCACTAACCTGACCAATTGTTCCAGGATTCTGGATTGTTATTTTTGCAGGTTTAATGTACTTAATTTTATTGCAGTCAATTATTTTATATATTCCCCAAAGTTGTAAATTAGATAAATAATTATTTATATTATAGTTGTATATATTGTATATGTTTTCACTAATAGCAAATGTACTTTTATTAGGTGCAATGATTGATCTATAATAATTAAAATTCATGTCTATCTCTTGCGGATAATTTGCCGACCCACTATATTCGTTCAAATAAAGTTTTTTGCCCCATGTATTAGCAGGGTGAACAACTTCTCCATTTATGTCAATAGGTACATCTTCCCAAACCGTTGGTTCAGGGTTACCAGTTCCAGGATTAGTAATACTTATTGGTGCACCAATTTGAATAGAATTATTTGGACAATATGGCCCTATAGATTGTACGTTAGAGCCATTGGGGTTTAGCCATGGAGACATCGTAAAATAATTATTAGAAAACCTTGAATAATAAGTAAACCATTTATTATTATAAATATCTGGATTGTCACAATTAAAATAATTTGGCTTCGGGCCTGTTGATAAAGACCCAATTAATCTATCGAAACTATTAAATAATGGAGATCCTGAAGATCCCTTCTCCACTATACCACTTCTCCATGAGTTTTGTAAGAATGTTCCTTGTGAATTTAATTGATGCGCAATACCATAATATCCGAACAATCCTGATTGTATCATTGGTTCGTTACTCATTACAGGATATACTGTATCTACATAAGATATTTTCTTTGTATCGCCTTTAGGATGATGAACACCATATGCATTAGTAGAATTTACAGAATATGAGTTGGGATTATTATCCCAGCCTGCATAGCAGACTTTATACTGAGCTAAAGCATTCGGAGTAGTGCTCAATTTTAATAAGGCAAAATCATTTGCATTCTGTGAACTCTCAGTTAATACAGAGCATCCTTTAACAGAATTATTTGATGGAGCATCAGTACCCTTACTTGTACATGTTCTAGCTTCATAGTGTAGAATCCTTCAAAATTGACCATCTCAATCCTGTGAAAATGATCAGTTGATTCCTGAGCAAATTGACCATGGTATTCCTGAGCAAATTGACCCCCAAAAAAAAGTCAGAAAACGTGTCTTGAATAACTTAGCCAAAAAATACCAAATGGCTAACAAAAGAATAGACATGTTGAACATTAAACAATTATTACGATTATACACCCAGGGGGTAAGTAAATTGCGGATAAGCAAACAACTGGGTATCTCACGCAATACTGCTAAAAAGTATATCAGCCTGTTCCATGAACACCAGCTTACATATGACGAGCTGATAGAGCTGAGTGATGAAGATTTAGATGATTTATTCGAGACTCCGCCAACCGATATAAGGGATAAGGACAATATTAAAAAACAACTTGAATCGTTGTTTCCTTACATATCCAAAGAACTAAAACGTGTTGGGGTCACCCGTTATCTGCTATGGGAAGAATACATAGATAAATACCCTTCAGGCTACCAATATTCCCGCTTTTGCCATCATTACCGGGAATGGTGTAAAAAGGTGAACCCTTCCATGCATATTGAACATAAGGCTGGGGATAAACTTTTTGTGGATTATACAGGAAAAAAACTTCACATTATTAATAAAGAAACAGGAGAACAACAGGAAGTTGAGGTCTTCGTATCCATACTTGGAGCCAGTGGCATGACCTTCGTAGAAGCTACAAGAACCCAGGGGAAAGAAGATTTTCTTGGAAGTCTTACCAAAACCCTGCATTATTATGGAGGAGTTCCCGCAGCTATTGTTACCGATAACCTGCGTACAGCCGTAAAAAAGAGCCATAAGTACGAACCTGTCATCACTGATTCTCTTCTGGATTTTGCTTCCCACTATAGCACTACAATACTTCCTACGCGTACCTATCATCCCAAGGATAAGGCTTTGGTTGAAAATGCGGTACGCATTGTGTATACCCGCATTTTTGCTCCATTGCGTAAAGATCACTTCTTTAGCCTGGAAGCATTGAACAAAGCTATAGAAAACCTGCTGGAAGGATATAATGAAGCTCCCATGAAAAGAAAGAAGTATTCCAGGGCTGATGTTTTCCGTGAGGTTGAAAGACATGCATTATCCCCACTACCAGCTATGATGTACCAGCTCAAGCATTCTGCACGTGCTACCGTTCATAAGACCAGCCATGTATATTTAAGTAAAGACCAGCATTATTACAGTGTTCCGTTCAGCTATATTGGTAAAAAAGTAAACATTATTTTTAGTAAAAATACAGTCGAGATTTACTATGACCAGCGCAGAATAGCATTCCATAACAGAATCCTGGCTAAATATCAGTATACGACTGTAAAAGAACATATGCCTTCATCTTATCAGTTTATGACTGAATGGAATCCCTCCCGGTTTATCTCTTGGGGAAGGTCTGTCGGGGAATATTGTGAGCAGTACATCATCAAAATCCTGGAAAAGAAACAGCATCCTGAGCAGTCCTATAAAACCTGCCTGGGAATCCTTTCATTATCAAAAAAGATCGGCAACATAAGACTTGACAATGCCTGTAAAAGAGCGTTGGGATATGAAAAATACAGCCTTGCCATGATTAAAAGTATTCTGGAAAGAGGGCTGGATAATCTAACCGATGACGATGCATTTTTTGAAGAAAAGAAACTGCCTAAACACAAAAACATAAGGGGCGGAAAATACTATCAGTAACATCTACAATCATTAACAATTAAATCATTAATACAAAACCTATGAATCAGGCAACATTAGAAAAAATGAAACATTTAAAGCTCCACGGGATGCACAGGGCGTTTTCCACAACAATGGAAACAGGAAGTATCTCCTATACCAATGATGAACTTATAGCCTACTTGATTGAATCCGAGTATGACGACAGGGAAAGCAGAAAGGTAGAAAGATTGATTACCACAGCTAAGTTCAGATACAGGACATTTATGGAAGAGATTACGGCCTCTTCTTCCAGAAATATTGATAAGAATACTATTGGAAGATTATCTTCCTGCGATTTTATATCACAGAAACAGAATATTCTTATTACAGGCAGTACAGGAGTTGGAAAAAGTTTTATCGCAACTGCCATTGGATACAAAGCCTGTACAATGGGATATAAAGTCATGTACTTCAGCATCAACAAACTCTTCTCAAAGCTTAAGATGGCTAAGGCAGACGGATCTTACCTTAAAGAGATAGACCGAATAGAAAAGCAGGATCTTATTATCCTTGATGATTTTGGATTACAATCCCTGGATAATCTTAAACGTCAGGATTTTATGGAGATTATAGAAGACAGACACGGAAAACGTTCCACTATTATTGCTTCGCAACTGCCTGTAAGTGCCTGGCATGAAGTCATTGCGGAACAAACAATAGCCGATGCAATACTTGACAGAATGGTTCACAACTCCCTGAGAATAGACCTTAAAGGAGAATCGATGAGAAGAAAAAAAGCTGATCAGAAAATCAGCTCAGAGTAAAGATTTATTTTATATTTTTAAACCATCTTTTAGACACCTTTTTTGACTTCATTCTTAGTGGTCAATTTAATCAGGAATTAGGTGGTCAATATCACTGGAATTTACAAATAAATTAAACCGAGTTTAGACCTGTCATTAATGAGGAATATTTTTATAAAAAGATAGTCCAACATTATTATCTCCCATTTTTTCCTTTCATTGGCTAAAAAGGCTACCCTGCCAAATTAAAAAATCAATATTTTGATCCAATTCATATAAATTAAAATCCCCCTCCAATAAGGAAAGGGATCATATAATAATTATTTTACTATTTTAGAAACCTCCGGAATCTCCGAATGTAAATGTAGCAGAAATCCCAGCTCTGACTGTTGATAATGGGAATGCTGTAGAGATTTTATATTTAGAAGTCATCTGTTCATAAAATACTCTTAGGTTTAAATTATCTGAGACATTATAATCTGCTGATATTTTAACATTCAATAATCGTTGTCCGCCTGTAATCTGGGAATCCTCCAACAATATATTCGTTATACTTGTTTGGCTATCTCTTAAAGAGAAATCTCCCCTGATATTAAGATCACTTCCTTTTCCTTTTCCTCTTCTTCTTACATCTGTCATTCCCAGTCTAAAGTTACGGATAATATAACCCAGTCTTACTACGTATTCTGTGTTAGCATCTTCAGTAAGTGTTTGATTGAGTAACCCCAATAACAACATTCTGTTTCGGTTATATTGTACCCCAAACTGCATATTATTTCGCATAGTAACATCTACTCCAATCAATGGTGAAAATGATTCAACATACCCTACCTGAGAGAATGTAAACGGATTGATCCGATTCCCGTTAATATCCAATGGATTATCCGCTCCTAGTGAAATTGCATTAAAATAATCAATACTCGATTGAATCCCAGTTGCTGTATAAGTTGCATTATAGCTGTGTAAAATATCGAACTTCGCGAACTGACCATTAATAATAGGAACATTTCTTAATCCTGAATAGATGACTTTCCAATTAGGTATAGGTAATCCCGCTTTTTTGGCATTACCAATATCCTTAGGAGACTTACCTTCAACTGCAGCCCTAAATGCGGGTATTAAAACGTAAGCATTAGCAATACCATACCCTTTAGTAAACCCTTGGTTATCTATAGTTGAAATATCACCCAGCCTCTGAGAAATTGCTCTTGCATTCTGTCTGATTGTCTGATATACTGCCTGTCCATCTTTGAAAGATGTTTTAAGAAGTACAACCGAATTAGAATAAGTCGTTAAATCATTGGCAAAAGTATAATCATGATTAGGTCTATTTAGATTAAATCGATTATTAAATCCAGATTGTGAGAAGTTTCTATTATAATTCTGCAATACACTTATGTCTATTCTCAAATCATTCATTGGGACTACTTGCAAATTAGCCCGCAATTCTCTGGTTGACATTCGCACATATGGATCTGTCATATAATCGGAACCACTTACCCAACCATTTTCTATAACCGTTCGTCTGATATCAGCCTGTGATCCTAATAAGAATCCTATACTCGGACCTCCTAAGCTTTGGCCATATCCATACCAATTAGGGGCAGACAATAACCCTGGAAGTACTGTCCCGTTATTTTCAGAGTAGTTAACATCTAATTGTTTGAAAGAAGTCAGGAAAAATGCGGCACTTTGTAAAACTGTTAATCTATTTTTAAATTTATAATTCTTAAACTTAAATCTTTTCTTTTCCCATTGCTGAGTATATACATTGTTTAATGAATCAATTTCCTGCTTACGTTTTTGAAGTTTGGTCGAAATATTTTTGAAATATTTAAACTGACTAAAGAACTTAGGAAAATCAGCTGTGGCTGTTGCTTGAATAACATTGGTATTTTGGCCTATTGACCCCAAGCTTTCAATTCTCTGACTTAAAGGATCAACAAAGTTATATAAAGCAGTACTTCTTGCATTCCAGTTATAAGTAAATCCATAGCCTAATTCTGCATCGATAAAGTCGAGATAAGGCAAATACTGGAATGGAAGCTTATAATTCAGCTGTACCCTGTGATTATATAATACAGGTCTTCCTGCTCTGAATACATTTCCAAATATTGAAGAGTTGTCCATCGTATTCACATCAATATTATCATTTAATGTTCTCGTTGCGGAGTTGATTTCAAGTTTCAGTGATTTTGTAAAATTAAACCCTAAGCCATACTGCCATCCAAAAAAGAAGTTCCTATTTCTTATAGCTGCAAAGTCCTCATTAAAAGTACCATTGATAATAGCATCAATATTTCTGAACTCAAGCTCATTATAATTTCTGTCCACTTCTGTTCTGAATGAGAATCTCGTTGGAACAGGGTTAATATTAAACTCTTTTACCCAGCGTAGATATTTCGTTGATTTTGCTGTATCACTGATCATCTTATTAAAAGGTTTGATGACCCATGGTTTAAATGTATAGTTATAATCTATGTATCCTTTAAGGTATTGCCTGTAATTTCTTTTGGTATAAATATCTCTAAAGAAATCATCATTATATACTGCTGTAAGGGAAAGGTTTTCTACATCATAAAATTTAGGTTTCTTATTAGGATTCATCCTTTCTTTATGCATATTAACCACCCCTAAACTTCTTTGCTGAGTATAAGTCCTTGCTACTTTTTTTAATTCTTCCCTGTTTGCCGCTTTCTTAAACTCAACATCGGTATCTAACGGATTATATTTCGGATCTTCTATCGTTTGGGAATAAGAGTAGTTGACAGGAATTTTAATACCACTCTTTTCAGGAAGAAATTTATCTAAATTGATTGAAGTATTAATACTCAATGCCGATTGTGTAGACTGATTTCTCTCTGCCGGTTTAGAATCAATATTTCCAAATCCAACAGACGTGTAGGATGCATTAGCATTGACTACTGCAAAATCACCAAGATTAAAATTTAAGCTTGCATTTCCAGCATACCCTCCTTTATTATCAATTTCAGAGAGACGAATTTCATTCACCCATAATACCCTGTCAGGAATAGGTGCTCTCGCATCCCCATTTCTAATACCAATTACTATCGTTGTAATATTTCCTAAACTAGGACGCCCTTTGATATAAATATTTTTAAGATTATCTGCCTCTCCAAATACAACATCTCTAATTCTTTTTGAAATCTCATTAGGTGTACTTTTATCTCTTCTAATTTTTGCATCTACAAAGTTTTGAATTTCTAAATCTACATTATTCTCCATTGGCCATATTTCCATTGGAGTAGTGGCTGTACTTGGTGTTAACTTCATTGACGCTTCATATTCATAATAATTGTCTGTAGCATCACTTCCAAAACGAATAAAAAATTTAGTTTTTGGATCCATAAACCCTGAAGGGTTTCTTATATCTGGATCTTCAGCATGTACAAAAAGTTTTAATTTTTTGTACCTTCTCATATCCAATGTCGTATTCTTAAACACTCCTCTCGACTGGCCAGCTGGAAGTCGATTGGCTCTTAAATATAATGAACTTTCATTTTGTCTTTGTACTCCTGCGTTTCCGCTTAAAACCTGTCTGTCAATTCCTGGAGGTAACACATAAGGAGGCTGATTCAAAGCATTTTCTTCAATATTCACACTACCTACTACAAAATCAGCTAGCTCAGTATTAGTTAAATCTTTAACCCCTTCATCCCCAAGATCTGAGGCACCCTCTTCCCCAGTCGCAGCAATCTTCTTGGGGTATTTTCTCCAGTCTGACCTTACCAAATCAAATGTTCCAAATCTTAAAGTAGAAGTCTGATCAAAACCAGTCAACAACATTCTTGCAAATCTTACATTATTAAGAATTCCAGCCTCTTTATCCCCCCCATCAGCTTTAGCATAATCGGCAACAGGAATTCTGAATAGATACCATTTTACCTGAGACGTCTGCCCGTTCTGGAACTGAGCCTGAACCGTCTTCATATCAACGATATTATTTTGTCCTAATGTTAAACTTCCCGGATCAAGTTTGATCTGGTATTCATTGTAGTTTTCAGTTTGGTCAAGATTGTAATCTTTATTGATGTCTTCAACATCTGGAGTCTGGGAGGCTACCTCTAATGAGTTACTTTGTGAATTTCCTTCAGGTCCCCTGAAATATTTATATCTCTGAACAAGTGATGATGCCTGACTTCCTGTAAATCTTGCAGACATATAGAATACAAAATCATCTACCGCAGGATCCGCAATATTGGTAACCGGATTAACGAATGTATTTCCAAATCTCATGGATTCCTGATCAGAACTCAATCCATCATACCCAAGATCCTGCATCGTTCTTTCCTGCCCTTCACTTGAAAAAGCATATAAAATAGGAGGTTGCTTAGGTTGTACTCCCCAATTAGAATTAGTCGTTGTAGATGGCGCAGATGGTGTTGGTAAACCATTCTCATACTGCATGTATCCATCTTTTAAAATATCTTCAGACACATTTCCTAAATGAAGCAATAACTTGGGATCAGTTCCTAAATTATTTCCATCAGCATAGGGGTCCATCATCCAGAATTCTACATATTCAATATTTGAATTTACGAAATTGGAAACACTGATAGGCCTCATAATCCCAGCCCATCTTTGTTGTGTAGCTTCATTATTCGGGTTGACATTGTAAGGTCCCTTTTCTTGCGGATAATAGGAAATATCGAATGTATTAGTGAATGTTTGTTCACCGGCAACAAAGTCTCTGTTATTATAAATTTCAGAGTATTGTACTCTTCTGGAGGCGTGATTAGAAACCGATTGTGGGGTAATTCCTGCTGGAGCTCTTCCTCCTACACCCCAGAATCTAGGGTCAATATTATACCATGATAATAATCCCCTTCCATATCCATTGGTAATATCATTGCTTGCACCAGCTCCCTGAAATACTCCACCTGACTTTTCCGGTTTAGAAGCTAAGCTCCATGCCGCAGGCTCTTTTAATGATATTTTTGAGGTAGTCTGTTCAAAGTCATCAATATAAGACTGATCATTAGTCCCTTTATTAAGCCCTGGAAGTAGATAAGCACCTTCCATTTTAAAGTTCAGATTAGAAGGGGCTTCAGTTTTTATTAAGGGGATCTTATTCGTTAATCTTGTCAAAAATGGAAGTTGGTTATTATACATTAAATTAACACCTGCCATGGTATTATTAATCGCTTCCTGTCCATAATTCACTTTCTGGGTCAACGGAGATTCTGAATAATTAACAACGGTTCCTCCTAAAATAAAGTTCTCATTGAACCTTCGTTCTAGGTTTAATCCCAAAAATCTTTTTCTTTGGGTATTAAAAGTTAACTGATTTTCTAATGAAATATTGATCGCCTGCCCTGATTGCTTGACATTTTCATTAATAATAGTAACAGTCCCCAGCATGTAGTCTACCGTATAGTCTATCCCTTCTGTTAATTGCACACCATTGGCAGAAACCTTTACAGAACCTTGCGGAACATTAACTGCCCCCAAAGAGATTCCTTGTCCGGCTGTCCCTTTATAACGTCCTTCTAGGGTATATCGTTTAGGAATAGGTGTTGGAAGTGCCTTCTGTCGATCATAAATATCTTTTTGGACATACTGTGGATCACTACTTCCCAATACACTTTCCATATATCTACCAAAGGGTTCTGTTTTTGTAAAAATAATTTTCCCAGCTTCAGGCCTGATGGTAATTCCATTAACAAAGTCAAAAATACCGTCCCCCCTAGTTCCACCACTATTATTTTGTAAATCCCCATTCATATTCAGACGATCCCAGTTGAGTAATTTTAATAAATTTGTGTCCTGAACAGGAGTGTTTGGAAGATAATTAACCTTACCTCCTGTTTGGGCATCTCTAAAGAATACGTTAAGGATAAATCCATCCTGATTGACCTGCCCCGCATCTAATGAATAAATATTTTTCATCATTAATTGCCACATAGGAGAGGACACATTTACCCTGATATTAGATCTCAACATCTTAGTTACCAAAACCGGACTTTCTTCCGAAAACTCCCCTACTTTATAGACTCTATTAGATCCATCTGTATAAGAATAAGAAACTGCTAATAGTTGATTATCATTCAATTTCTGGTTTAGGGAAATATACCCTAGCTGCGGCTGTAAGGTATACTCACTGGCATTTAATCTTCTTGCTTTTTTATTATAAATATATTGCTCTCCATTATCATAGATTTCTGTACCTCCTGATGCATTAGGAAGTGTTTGTCCTTGGATTAGGTCCGCATAGTTGACACCCGGATCACGAGGTATCGCCCCCATAGTGGTAGAGATTGTTTGATAAAGGTTGTTATTGGGATTATTCGGAAGTGCTCCTGCTTGATCTCCCAAATCTCTAACCCCTACAATACTTTTCTGTGCAGCCAGGTTACTGTTTCCCTGATCCAATACCCATACTTCTAATCTTGTAATATTAATCTTTGAGTTAATCTGAGGATAATTGATAAGTGCCTGATCGTAATTATCTAGAAAATAGTGCCCCAAAAAGTAGTGTTGGTTATCCTCATAATCTATCGCATCTATCTTAAAGGTATTAACAGCTCCTCCACCCTGAACAACAATATTACGGGCTTCACCCTGTTGTTGGGAAAGCACTACTGTTCCATAAGTTTTTCCTAATTGAAACTCCGTTTTAACGCCGAATAATGATTGAGAACCCCGGATCAAACTGGTCGAAAGAGGCATATTTACGTTACCGAATTCTACTCTTTTGATAATTTTATCCTCAGAGCCTGCTCCAGGTGAGTTGACATCTCCAAGTCCTTTTGTCTGGAGGTCTTTCCAGCTTCCTTTAGACTGCCAGACTAAATTCATTCTATTCTCAAAAGCAAAACCACTCTGGGTATCATAATTTGCTTTTAACTGAAGATTCTCACCCACTTTACCCAATAATCCAAGCTGAATCCTTTGGTTGATATCAAAGGTAAAGCTTGTTCTGTTTTGAGGTAAAATCAAGGGATTATCTATCTTCTGATAGAGTCCTGCAAAGTCAAAGGATGCATATCCGTTAGGAATGATTTCAATCTTATTGCTTCCGAAAATAGATTCAAAAAGCTTGTTGCGGATCGTTAATGCAGGAATTAGCCCTTTTCTTTGGGCATCACTTTTATCCTTTCGGAAAAGTAAATTATATTTATCGGATTTATCTTTATAATAGGCTTTTGTCTGACTCGCCAGCATAAATTCCTTATACTCTTGCGGAGACATTGCTGTAGGTGGTCCTGTTACTGTATTTCCAATTTTAGGATATACATAATACATTCCGGTTTTTATATCATAGAAGGCTTCATACTGAGTGGGGTCAGCCAATTCATAGTCTTTCTTGATAATGGCAGTATCCCGTACCTGTTGTGCAAAAGTACTTACTGACATACATAGGAACGACAGGAACAAAAATATATTGAGATACTTATTATTATTTGCCACCAAATGTTAAAGGTTTTTTAAAATTTGTTTCACCAGTTCTTCTACTGAAATACCTGGATTTTGTTTTATCATGCGATCCGCTGTCTTCTCGCTCATGCGTTTTGGAATTCCCAAAACTTCTAATGCAGATAACGATTCTTCCTTAATTTTATTATCTACGAACGCAGAAATATTTTCTTCGGGATTGCTGAATTTTTGGACTTTATCTTTTAAATCAACAATAATTCTTTCCGCTGTTTTAGTCCCGATTCCTTTAGCCTTCTGGATCAATGCACTGTTGCTTGAAAGGATAGCTGAAGCAATCTCATCAAGACTTAAGGTCGACAATAAAATAAGTGCAGAAACAGCCCCAACACCATTAACGCTTATTAACAAATTAAACATTTCTTTTTCTAAACGAGTGTTAAATCCGAAAAGCAAATGTGCATCTTCACGGATAATTTGCTGGATAAAAAGGAAAGTTTCCTTTTGAAGTATAAGGGTTTGTGAGGTCATTAGGCTAATACCTACATAGTAACCAACTCCATTGACGTTGATTACAGCATAAGTCGGCGTAAGTTCTTGAACAATGCCTTGTAAAGAAAATATCATCATTAATTTTTAAAACTCCCAAATATAGTAATTTAAACTAATTAATGTTTTCATTTCACGCACTAATGATTTTTAACTTAATTTTTGAGTTGATATCCAATCATTTGCTTAAAAAATAAAAAACTTTGAAATAGAGCCCTTTACCACCATACCTCAAGCTGTATCCCAAATGACAGCCCATTATTTTTATTTAAAAGCCTTGTATTAAAGTTCGATTTTCCTGTAATTCCTCTAAAACTGTTTGACCAGTGAGCATAGGTAATGAATGGCCTAAGAACAGGCCTCGAATAATAACCATAATCCCAGGTAATCTGAGGGGAAAAAGTAATTTTCTGTAAACTCCCTTCCAGTCCCGATCGACTGCTTTTCATGTAATCGTTTCCTGCTTCCAGAGCAAGATTAAAATGCCTATTGATATAATACAAATATCGGAATCCTATGCTGAACCAGTTTTGAGCCACTTTATTATCCATCGGGATATTTTTCTCCGTTACATTTCCAATTCCAAAATCTTTATATCGATAGCTTAAAGAAGCTTGTATTGCATGTCGTTGTTTATCGTCGTATACAAAATTATTAATAATATTAAGTGAGCTTGCTTTATCCAGATCGTATACTTTTCTCCCATCTACATATTCTGACACGGTATTTCCAGCATAAGTACTTTCAACCAGAGCGCTCCCCTTCCTATACAGTACGGTATATGTATTCGTTATATTTTTCATAGAATAGGTCCACCAGCCACCCAATGTAAAACCAGGATGTCCGGATGATTTTAAAATCTCATTTCCCGTTTTATAACTATATTGACCAATCAGATTAAGTTTTGAATGTTGAGAAACCGGAATATCCAAATATCTTGCATCAACCATATAAGAATGAGAATGATCTGTATCATATTTGAACTGCATCACAGCCAGATTTAAATTTCCAGCATGTTTAATCTCATAATTCTCTATTCCTAATCCGATCTGAGAATTTTGGGCAGCATTGATCCAAAAGTAATCCAAGGATTCCACATTTCTACGATCATAGTATCTTTTCCCGATCCAAATACTGGAATTTTTAACAACTTTATTGATTTTCCCAAATAACTGAGCTGTTTTAGGAAACTCATCAAGGCTATTGTTATCGCCATATGCTACATATTTAGACATCATATATGTAATTTCATACAGCTTTACTGAATCTTTATTTTTATAATGGTAATTAAACTGAAGTTCTCCGTACTGGTCTGCTTCATTTCCCATTCTGAATTTATGAACATTTTCCGGGGTTACAAAATTGACCAACGCTCCTCCTTCAGTCCATCCGATTCCAGTTCTTACATATCCATTCGTAGTCAATTCATGAGCATTAAATTTCTGTGCATACAGCTGAGTCAGCTTTGAATCTACAATCACGAGTATGGTAACCACATAAATAATTTTTCGCATCATTAGAGTATAAAGAATCAACTAAAACAACATCAATCCCTTGTTAATCAATTCAGATTCAAGGAATATATAGCCAACTGAAAAATGTGGACGAAAATTATGGTTATAAAATGATCAGTAGATTTTGGAAAGGGAATCTTTATTCATCATAAAGGTTTAGCTTGATTATAGGAAAATAATCAAACCTAGACCGAAAATAGGATTGCCGGTATTTTAAAATCATTTTTCATCACCCTTATTTTTTGTGTTTTTGTTTTTAGCTTGTTTATATTTTTCTTTTCGGGGCTAATATATTAAAATAATTCAATATTCACTTCATTGTGAATAAATAAAAAGCAATATTCTTAATCACTTCATACCTAAAATAAAATCAACACCAGAAAAGATTTCCATAGTGGCTCACTCCTTTCCGGTATTGATTTATTATGTTTATTGGAGCAGCGAAAAGTGATTATCTTATCGCTCATCCTTATTGTTAAAAACTAATTTACAACCTGTAATTAATTACTTCCCATTTTCTTTTTTCTCTCTTCTCTGAGCATCAAGAACAGCCACTGTAGCCAAATTTACAATCTCATCAACACTTGAACGCATTTGTAAAACGTGTACCGGTTGTTTTAATCCCATCAAAATTGGTCCGATAACCTGAGCTACCTTCATTCCTCTGATAATTTTATAGGATAAATTAGCACTTTCCAGATTCGGGAAAATAAATGTATTAGCAGGCGTTTCTCCTAATTTTGAGAAGGGATAGTCGCTTAAATGATCTGCATTCATTGCAAAATCCGGCTGAATTTCACCATCTACAATCATTTTAGGATATTTCTCATGTAGAATACTTACTGCTTTTGCCACTTTTTTAGAAGTTTCAGATATAGCCGCAAAATTTTCAAATCCAAGCATAGCAATTCTTGGCTCAATAGCAAAGGATTTCACTGTAATCTCAGCCATTTTAGCTATGTTTACCAAGTCTTCAGCAGTTGGATTATTGTGTATGGAAGTATCAGCAAAAAAGATAGGTTTCTTTTCAGAAAGAATCATCATCATGGCAGCCACCTTATCTACTCCTTTTTCTTTTTCGATAATTTCTAAAACAGGACGCAATACAGAGGCATAGTTTTTAGAAAAACCGACAATAAGTGCATCAGTATCTCCATGCTTCAACATTAAAGGTCCGAAATAATCTCGCTGACGGACATATCTTTTCGCCTTGTATTCATTCATTCCTTTTCTCTGACGAAGCTTCCAAAGGGTCTCTCTGTATATCTTTCTGTTTTCTTCCTGATCATCATCATTCGGATCAATAATAGGGACGTCCAGACTGATACCGTAACGCTCCATTTGCTCTTGAATGAATTTTTTCTCACCTAACAGGCTTGGATATGCAATTCCTTCTTCATAAAGAATCTGAGCTGCTTTCAATACATTATATTCTTCTGCATTCCCCAGGGTAACTCTCTTAGGATTAGATTTAGCACGACTCTGCATCATTCTTACCAGCTTTTCATCCCTTCCCATTCTGTCAAGAAGCTGATTTTCATATTCATCAAAATCTGCGATACTTTTACCCGCTATTCCACTTTCTATCGCTGCTTTTGCAACGGCACTTGAAACTTTAGTAATCAACCTGTTGTCAAATGGCTTTGGAATAAAATATTCTCTCCCGAACTGAAGGTTCTGAAGGTTATAAGCCAAAATAACAGCCTCTGGAACAGCTTCTTTTGCTAAATTAGCAATAGCGTGAACAGCCGCTAATTTCATCTCTTCATTAATTCCTCTCGCCTGAACATCAAGCGCTCCACGGAAAATATAAGGGAATCCCAATACATTATTAACCTGATTAGGATAATCACTTCTCCCTGTAGCCATAATTACATCCTTACGGGTTTCTAAAGCCAGGTCATAAGCGATCTCCGGATCAGGATTTGCCAATGCAAAAACAATAGGATTCACATTCATACTGTTTAACATTTCCGGAGTCATTACATTTCCTTTGGATAATCCAACGAAAACATCAGATCCTTTTACGGCATCTTCCAGTGTTTCGATATCAGTCTGAGCAATAAAATCAAGCTTCTCAGGAGTCAGGTTTTCTCTTTTATGATTAATAACTCCCTTACTGTCACACATCAAAACATTTTCAGGGGTCAGACCTAGTGATATATATAGTTTTGTACATGCAATCGCTGCTGCTCCTGCACCATTCACTACCATTTTTACCTCCTCAATCTTTTTATTTGCAATCTCCAAAGAGTTGATCAATGCAGCGGCAGAAATAATAGCTGTTCCATGTTGGTCATCATGCATCAAAGGAATATCCAATTCTTCTTTCAGCTTTTGTTCAATATAAAAGGCTTCCGGAGCTTTAATATCTTCAAGGTTGATCCCTCCGAAAGTTGGTGCAATTCCTTTTACAATCTGAATAAATTTATCCGGGTCTTTTTCATCAATTTCGATATCAAAAACATTAATATCTGCAAAAATCTTAAACAAAAGCCCCTTTCCTTCCATGACAGGTTTTGAAGCTTCAGCTCCGATATCACCCAATCCCAGAACAGCTGTTCCATTAGAGATTACAGCTACCAGATTCCCCTTTCCTGTATAATCGTACACCGTTTCGGGCTTATCATGAATTTCCATACAAGGAACCGCCACTCCCGGAGAATATGCCAGAGACAAATCTCTTTGAGAAGAATGTGGTTTTGAAGGAATAACCTCAATTTTCCCTTTAGGTTCAGATTTATGATAATCTAATGCGGCCTGATTAAAGTTCTTTTCGTCGCGATGAGTTTTATTTGACATAGAATTTATTTTTTAAAGTATATATTTAATGTGGTAATCAACTAAACTTTCGATCGGTTTTTGTACAATTTTACCAACATTTAAATGAAGTTCTGCTGCTGCAGAACGAAGAGTTTCTTCATAATAATAAGCAATAGAGCCGATAAAGTTAATTTCGGCTTCTTGTGATTCTTCATAAGGAAGAACTTGATATTCAAAAAAGTTTTTCATTTCTTCGAAAACCATTTTTTGAAAATAAGGATGTTCCTTTCTTTCCACAACAAATTTATTGAAATTCGCTAAATAAGCATTAGGTCTTGAGGTGTGATACATATTTTTTAATGCTTCCTCAATCGTTAAATGATAGGTTTCCTCAAACTGTAAATGTAAATCTTCAGGAAGTTTTTGCATAAAAAATCTGCGTACCAGTTGCTTACCAATGGCACTGCCACTTCCTTCATCTCCGATAAGAAATCCAAGAGACGGAAGCTTTATTTTTAAATGAGTTCCGTCAAAATAGCAGGAATTAGATCCGGTTCCTAAGATACAGACAATAGCAGGTTTTCCCGTATAAGCAGCATAAGCAGCAGCCATAAGATCTTCTTTAGCAACTACCTCTGCTTTTGTGAAAAATTTTGATAATTCTCTTTCTATAGTAATACAGTTTTCGGGTATTCCGCAACCGGAACCGTAGAAAAACACTCTTGTAATTGAGTTTTTTACAGCACTAAGGTTAATATTTTTTTCAATTTCAGGGACGATTAACTCAGCTGCAATGTTATTGGGATTAAAACCGATGGTCTCAGTTTTCATGAAGACCTTTTTGAAATCGTCTAAAATTACCCAATCACATTTGGTAGAACCACCATCAACAATAGCAACCATATTCACATTTTAATTTAAGGATGCTAAATTATGAATTTATCTTTAAATAGCTTTATAAACAAGCCAGAAGGTGCTGGCAATTACGAATGTTTTATATCAGGTTTTTTTTCATTGAACTGTATCAGCCAATCCTCTATTTCATCTTCCAGATATGAAGTCTGTAGTATCATTGCATTAATAAAATCATCAGGGACTGGTTCCTGATTAGAATTTTCAAGATCCCAAAGCTCATTGGACATATTTTCATATTCAGAATACACTCTTTTGAAACGAGAATTCTCTCTCTCAAGAGCCTCAATATTTTTCTGTTGAAGCTGGAATTTCCTGTATTTGTTTTGACGTTTCATACAAATATTGTTATAAAATGAGGTTATAAAGTTCTGGAGTATGCATTGAATCACGCATTACAAGATAGAAAAAACCATCAACCCAACTCGTTGACAATGAATTTATTATCAGGTGCTTTTTTTCATGTTTCTAGAATTAAAATTAGAAATATTTTTGATTTAAAAAAAATATTTAACATCTTTTTTTACTGTTTAACATATAGTTATAAATTTGCACATCAGATAAATTCGATGAGAGAATTAATACTACGTCAAAAACAAATACTCTTCTTCATACTGGCAGGAGGGCTCAGTGCTATTATAGAAATAGGGAGCTTTAAAATCTTCAGCACTTACCTTCCTCAATTTTTAAACTCGGAAACAAATTTTCATGGGATACATTATCCTTTGAGCAATATTTTTTCTACCAGCTGCGGTATTATCAGCAACTATTTCCTAAGCATCTGGTTTGTCTTTGAAAGAGGAAAACATTCTAAGAGAAAAGAGTTTGCCTATTTTATGGTTATTTCTTTTATCTCGACTTTATTGAGTCTTAGCTTCTTCCAGATATTCTATAGTTTTATATTTAAGGACAATATCAATTTAATTTTTTATACCTTGAGTCCGGAAATACTCAGTAAGATTGCTGCAATTTTATTAGTTTCCATCCTTAATTATTCTGTTAAGAAGAAAGTAATTTTTAATGGTTAACCTGTGGTAAAGATTTTAAATTATATATGGAGATTCTGGCTCCTGATATTAGCCTTTGTATTAACAATTGTTTTTGGAATTCCTGTTTATATTTTATCCTTTAGCAAAAAGCATTACAAGTACGCATATCGATTCATTCGTTTTTGGTGTTTTGGGATGTTCTACGGAATGGGGCTCCGGTATGAGCTCATCAACCTTACTGACAAAAAAATTGACCGTAATAAACAGTATGTTATTATTTCAAATCATACATCTATTATGGATATTATGCTTCCTTGTATCTTATTTCCTCACCATCCTCTATGCTACGTTGGAAAAAAAGAACTGGTAAAGATTCCTATTTTCGGGACTATTTACAAGAGGATATGTGTTATGGTAGACAGAAGCAGCCCAAGAAGCCGTGCAGATGTTTACAGAAGATGTGCCGAGAAAATGGAAGAAGGAAACAGCATCGTTATATTTCCGGAAGGAGGTGTTCCGGATGATACCTCTATTATTCTGGATGACTTTAAAGATGGTGCATTTACTTTATCAAGCAAGCATCACTCTCCTATTGCCGTATATACCTTTATAGGCTTAAAAGAAATGTTTCCTTTCGACAATTCAAAAGGGTATCCCGGCAAAGTAAGGGTTTATTTCAATGATATTATGGAACCTTCTGACTCTCAGAAAGAGATGAAAAGCCAAGCTTTTAACGAAATAAAAAAAACCTTGCTAGAACGCTCTATTTAAAAGAAATAATTATATTTGTTATTAAGAAATCTTTAACAAACATGTCGAATTATTCTAAACAAACTAATTGGGGACAATTTATCCCATTAGTCACTGTATTCTTTTTCTGGGGATTTGTTGCAGCAAGTAATGATATTTTGATCCCAGTTTTCCAAAAAGCTTTTAATTTAACTCAAACCGAAAGTATGCTGGTACAGATTTGTTTCTATGTTGCCTATACTGTCGGTTCTTTAATTTATATGGCTGTTTCAAAAGGATTGAAACAAGACTTAGTCAACAAAATAGGGTATAAAAACGGTCTTATAGTAGGACTCCTTATTTCAGCAGCAGGTACTTTATTGTTTTACCCTGCGGCTAATCTGGGATCGTTCCCACTCATGATCTCCGGATTGTTTATTGTGGGACTTGGTTTTTCTTTACAACAAATTGTAGCCAATCCATTAGCAATTGAAGTAGGACCCGCTGAAACAGGGTCACAAAGATTAACAATGGCGGGAGGGATTAATAACCTGGGAACCACTATTGGTCCATTGATCGTTTCTTTTGCCATCTTTGGTTCTGCAGCGGCTGCCAATACAGAAGCCAGTATCGAAAGTGTTAAAATACCGTATCTAATACTGGGAGCTGCATTCATTATGGTTGCTATATTACTTAAGTTCTCTTCACTTCCTGCTATTACTCCTACCAATCTTGAAGACACAGATGATGCTGTTCCAGGAGAGCATAGAAAATCTGCTTTTCAATATCCACAGCTTATTTTAGGAATGATCGCCATTTTTGTGTACGTAGGAGTAGAGGTTTCTACAGCAAGTAATCTACCTGCTTACATGGAAAAGAATTTAGGATTCGAAACAAAAGAGGTTGCCCCTTATATTTCTTTATATTGGGCTTCCATGATGATTGGACGTTGGACTGGTGCTGTAGAAGCATTTGACTTTAGTGCCGGATTTAAAAAAATATTACGTTTCCTGGCTCCTTATCTTGCCTTTAGCGTTTTCTTATTAGTGAATGCCATCGCAAAACACGATTTATCTCATTTTTATGTTTATGCATTTGTAATCATAGCAATGATTATTTGTGATATTATGAGCAAAGGAAATCCTGCAAGAATGCTTCTTATCTTCTCTTGTGCCGGGATTACAGCATTACTGATAGGAATGTTTACTACGGGAATGGTATCTGTATATGCATTTACTAGCGTAGGTCTATTTTGTTCTACATTATGGCCATGTATTTTTGCTCTTGCTATCAACGGTCTTGGAAAACACACCAATCAAGGTTCAGGATACCTGATTATGATGATTATGGGAGGAGGTATTGTAAGTGCTATTCAAGGATATGTAGCTGACCTAACCAATATTCACTTTAGTTATATAGTAGGCGTTATATGTTTTGCTTATTTAGCATTCTATGCAATCCGTGTAAGTGGTATTTTAAAAGCTCAGGGAATTGATTTAGATAAAATTTCGAAAGGAGGTGGACACTAATATTATACATACATATAAGAAAAAAAGATTTTGGGCGGGTATATTACTTGCCCAATTTCTTTTGTTTTTTCTATTTTCAAAATCGAAACTGATTATCTCTGCTTTCGAAAAATTCTTCGAGTTCCAAAAAGGATTTCACCAGATCTTGTTTTCATGGATTCCTTTCTCCTTTGGGGATGTCTTATACATCTTGTTGGGGATTGTTTCTCTGTATCTTATTCTTCTGTGCTTTAAGAAAAAAAGCAGAAACGTTGCTTTGCTAAAGTTATTATTGATTATTAATTTATTCTATTTTACCTATCAGGTTTCCTGGGGAATGCTATATTTCCAGACTCCAATAATCAAAAAATTAGAAAAGCAAGAAAAGCCTTCTTTAGATAAAGCTAAAAAACTAGCCCTTATCTATTTAGAAAAATGCAAAGTCACCAGAAAACTGGTTCCTGAAGATAAAAATGGAATTTTTGTAGTTAAGGATGTAAAACCCATCGAGCAGCAAATCCTTTTACAGCAGCAAAAACTGCCGCAATACATTTCTGATAAAAAAGCAAGCTCCATTAACTCTATTAAGCCGAGCTTATTTAAACGTGTGATGAACTTTACAGGTATACTGGGATACTATAATCCTTTTACTGCAGAGGCTCAATATAACTCACAGCTACCATCTTCATTTATCCCTTTTACATTGGCGCACGAAACTTCACATCAATTGGGTTTTGCCAGAGAGCAGGAAGCTAACTTTATTGGTTATTTGGTAGGTATTCATTCTGAAAACTTAGAATTGAGATATAGTACCGAATATTTTACATTAAAAAGCCTATTAAGGTTTATTGTTGAGGATGATCCCAACTTCGTAAAATCAGTAATAAGAAACTATTCTGAAGGAATGAAAAAAGACAGATTATACGAAAAGAATTTCATTATGAGACACCAAGGATGGCTAGATGATTTCTTTGGTTTCACCAATAATCTTTTTCTTAAAAGTAATCAACAAGAAGGTGCCATAACCTATTCTTATTTCATTGATTTGTTACTGAATTATGAACAGGATATTATATAACAAAAGAATCGTATCAGGCGATACGATTCTAAAAACACAAATGATGAAAAAAAATTTATTACCTTGACTTGTTCCCTCATTCAAGGCGATGTAAAAGTACAACAATATTTATAAAAACAAAAACATTTGCCCCCTTTTTTAAAACTTTATGAAAACTTTAAGATTTTTTAAGTTCGCACACGTTTGTTTATTAATTCATGAAGTTATCGCAAAACCACAAAATATATGGCAAAACACCCTATTCTAGTACATTTTTGGGCATAATCAATAAAAAAACTAAACACATGTTTAACACCAGGATATTTCCTGATCATTAAATTAATATTTTTCGCAAATCGATTCGAATCTCCAAGGTTCGAATTTCGCATTTACTAATGCCACTCTGAATGGTAGCTTTGTACATTTATTTTCCTAATTACTTCAATTGACATAAGACATTCATCATTATTACAACGAGGGTTCTGTAGCCTTATAGATTGTAATTGTAGCAAAAGCAATATAAATCACGTGGAGAGGAAGAAATATTTGTTTTATTGAAACATCTTTGTATTTTAGTTAAAAAAAATAACATGACCTTAGACAAACTAATCAACTACTTAAAACTAGATAAACAGGAGTTTCTTTTCCAGTTTAATTCTCATCCCAATTATCCTTCAGCCCTTGCTTTTAGTGATACTTTAAATTTTTTGGGAGTAAAGAATGATGCTTACGAACTGGATAAGGAATATTGGGATGAACTTCCTGAGGAGTTTATTGCTATAGTAGATAATTCCTTTTCTTTGGTGAAGAAAGCGGGAGCCCATTACTCTGTCTACTCTGATAAATCCAAGACATTAAACAAAGAAGAGCTTCACAAGAGTGCAACCGACTTTGTTTTATTATTCGAAAAAACTCAAAATTCTGAACAGAAAATATCTAATTACAAACCTTTTATATATGCTATTCTAGGAGTTATTTGTCTATATACAATCATCAACCATTCATGGTATGAAATCATCTTTAATATATTATCCCTGGCAGGAGTATATATTTCCCTGGAGATTTTCAATCAAAAATTCGGGAATACTTCTGCAGTTATAGGAAGTATTTGCGGAGACACTTCGGCCCATCAGGCTATAAACTCTTGCAACAAAATCATCAATGAAGATAAAACGAGTATTTTAGGACTTAAATTTTCAGATTTTTCACTGATCTATTTCATAGGCATTGCTGTATTAGGATTATTCTTACCAGCTACTGCCTATATCATTAAAGGATTTACCATTGTTTCACTTATTGCTATTGGTTACTCTCTTTATATACAAGCCTTTGTTGAAAAAACTTTTTGCCGTGTATGTCTTCTAATCATTTCCATTTTAACAGCTCAATTAATACTAAGCCTTTTCTTTTTTGAAAATCTATATTTTAATTCAAGTATCTTACTACTAAGCATCCTATTATGGGGAATCGTATTTTTTGTAGTCTCTTATTTAAATAATACTCTTAAAGAACAAGAAACTCTTCAGAAGTCAAATGCAAAAAACCTAAGATTTAAAAGAAATTACGAGCTGTTTAAAAGAGAGCTTTTGGATCATGAAAGAATAACATTCAGCGATAATCAAACTTTTTCATTAGGAAACAAAGAGGCAAGGATTCGTATTTCTGTAGTTTCAAATCCTTATTGTGGTTTTTGTAAAGGGGCTCACGAAATTCTGGAAGATTTATTAAAAAAATATCCTAATGATATTTCTGCCCAAATACGCTTCAATTACTTTTCTGAAAAATCTAATGAAAAATCAACAGGCCTGTTATCAGACTTTATGAATATTTATAAAAACAAGCATGAAAGCGAATTCCTTAAAACTGTAGAAACCTGGTTCAAAAACAGGGATGAAACCCAAATCACTCAGATTGCCGGCTCAAATGGTCAATTGGAAGACCTTAGTGCTCTTGAATCAATGTCAAAAGAAAATGCTGCAGCTGGATTAAATTTCACGCCCATTTTCATTATTAACGGATTTCAGTTTCCGGATAAATATGACCGGGAAGATATCCATTATTTCATCGATGAACTGATTGAAGATGAAGAAATATAAAATATACGATAATTTAACAAAATTCACTAATTTAGGAAAAAAATAAGCCTGATTAAAGACTACCATAAAACTAAACTTAATCTAAAGCTATTATTACCATGAAACAACTAAAAAAACTTCCACGACAAAGCTTGAGAAGCATTAGCGGGGGCACTTTGGTAACATGCTCACTTCCTAATGGAGGTACCGCTTTATGTCCTGATTATTGCCCATTGGAGATTTGTCATGCAGTACCCGCAAGGTGTTTAATTACTGACGATAGCTGTTGGTAGCATCAAAAATTGTTATTAATAATATATTAATAAAGAATGTCGTCAAAAATGACGGCATTTTAAATGATTATAAATTTTGAAGAAATTTCCTTTTTACAGGCAGCCGGATGCCAAAGACTGTGGCCCCACTTGTCTCAGAATCATCAGTAAATATTATGGTAGAAGCATATCATTACAACAAATACGCAGTCTTTCAGAAACTACCCGTGAAGGGAGTAGTTTATTAGGATTAAGTGATGCTGCTGAAGATTTAGGCTTCCGTTCACTAGGAGTTCAGATCGACTTTAACACACTTACTGAAGAAGTTCCTTTTCCATGTATTGTACATTGGAACAAAAATCACTTTGTCGTTGTATATAAAATAGATAAGAATAACAAGGTATATATTTCAGATCCAAGCTATGGGCTCATTACCTACAGCAGAGATGAGTTTATCAAATTATGGATCGGTGAGAATGCTAATGAAAAAACTGAAGAAGGGATTGTTCTTATTGTAGAAACAACGCCCGCCTTTTTCCAGACTGAATTCGATGACAAAGAAAGCAAGGCAAGCTTTTCTTTTTTATCAAAATACCTGCTCAAATATAAATCACTGGTTATCCAACTTGCAGTCGGACTTTTAGCAGGCAGTTTACTGTCTCTTATATTTCCGTTTCTTACTCAAAGTATCGTGGATATCGGGATACAGAATCAGGATCTGAATTTCATTTATATCGTTTTGCTTGCTCAGATCATGCTCTTTTTGGGAAGAATGGGTATTGAGGTTATCCGAAGCTGGATTTTGCTCCACCTTTCTGCCAGAATTAATATTTCAATCATCTCTGACTTCTTTATTAAACTGATGAAACTTCCTATCAGTTTCTTTGATACAAGAATGGCGGGAGATATTATGCAGAGAATTAATGATCACCACAGGATAGAACAACTTCTGACGAGTTCATCTCTTAATACCTTATTTTCTCTTGTTAATCTTATTATCTTCAGCATCGTATTGTTGTTCTATGATTACAGGTTATTTATCGTCTACTTAGTTGGAGCGATTTTATATGTGGCATGGATTAGTTTCTTTTTAAATAAAAGAAAAGAACTTGATTATAAAAGATTCTCTCAGGTTTCTCAGGAACAGAGCAAGGTAATTGAGCTGATCAATGGAATGCAGGAAATAAAAATGCATAATGCTGAAAAACAAAAGCGTTGGGATTGGGAATTTTTACAAGTCAAATTATTTAAAATAAGAATCAAATCTCTCTCTTTAGAACAATGGCAATCCGTTGGTGGAAATTTCATCAACCAAATGAAAGATATCCTGGTAAGCTTCCTTTCAGCAAAATTGGTTTTAACCGGAAATCTTACCCTTGGGATGATGCTTTCCGTACAATATATTATCGGACAGCTGAACAGTCCATTATTACAGCTTATTGACTTTATAAAGCAGACTCAGGATGCTAAAATCTCGCTCGAAAGACTGGGAGAAATCCATGATAAAGATGATGAAGAAAATAAAGATGAACAGTACGCTTCCGAACTTCCGGAAAAAGATATAGAAATAGAAAACCTTTCTTTCAGATATATTGGTTCTGATGCCTATGTTTTCGAAAACCTTAATTTGACTATCCCTTATCAGAAAACTACTGCAATAGTAGGTTCCAGCGGAAGCGGAAAAACTACTTTACTTAAATTACTCATGAAGTTTTATGAGCCTAATAGCGGAGATATCAGGATCGGAAATACCAAACTGACCAACGTTTCTCCAAGGTTCTGGAGAGATCATTGCGGAGTGGTGATGCAAGAAGGCTATGTTTTCAATGACACGATTGCTAATAATATTGCTGTAGGTGAAGACCATGTAGATAAGAAAAAATTAAGAAAGGCTGTTGAAATTGCTAATATAAAGGAGTTCATCGAAGCACTTCCTCTTAGCTATAATACCAAAATAGGAAACGAAGGTGTGGGTGTCAGTGGTGGACAGAAACAAAGATTATTTATTGCACGGGCCGTTTACAAATCCCCGGAATATATATTCTTTGATGAAGCTACTTCTGCATTGGATGCCAACAATGAAAAAACAATCATGGAAAATCTGGAACAGTTTTTCAAAGGAAAAACAGCTATTGTTATTGCACACAGACTTTCTACGGTAAAACATGCTGATAAAATTATTGTTTTGGATCAAGGAAAGGTAGTGGAAGAAGGAAGTCATGGTGAGCTGGTAGCGCTAAGAGGAGAATACTACAGGCTTGTGAAAAATCAATTGGAACTAGGAAATTAGTATTTTATTTTTTGTTAACTTCACTAACCAATTCTTAAAACCCTAACCATGAAAGACTTAAGAAAAATTAAAAGACAAAGCTTAAAAGAAGTTTACGGTGCTGGTCCTATCCCGGCCTATCCATGTAACTGTTTTTGTTATATTAGCAATAATAAAATATGGAATGCATGCAATCAGTATTGCCCCGGAGGACAAGTAATCCCTGGTGTTGAACTGGGTAATGATCCCAATTGTGATTATAAACTCCCTCTGTAGTTATTTATAGAGAAATCATACCTAAATCCTCATATGGAGGATTTTTATTTTCATTTGTTTATGTAATATGGAAAAAGAAATTTTAGATAATATAGAACTTCGTTCAGAAAGCGTACAGGACATTCTCACACAGCCCCCTCACTGGATGATTCGCTGGGGAAACAGTATTATATTTATTATTCTCATACTCATTCTAATTATGAGCTACATCATCAAGTATCCAGAATTCGTTCCGGCCCCTATTGTAGTAACTTCACAAAATCCACCGGAAAAACTAGAAGCAAGAACCAACTCTAAAATTGAAAAAATATTTATCAAAGATCATCAGCAGGTAAAGAAAAATGATGTTCTTATAGTGATGCAATCTGCTGCAAATTATAAAGACGTTCTTTTATTAAAAGAGCTGGTCGATTCCATTACCCCTAATAAATTGTCTTCCTTTCCCATCTATGACGCTTCACATTTCAAACTGGGAGAATTACAGGGTGATTATAATAATTTTGCAAAGGCATTTCAGGATGAAGAGCTCTTTACCAGACTTCAACCGTATGCACCTGAAAATCTCGCAGCCAACCAAAGCATTTCTGAAAACCGTTTGCGAATCAATACCCTTAAACAACAAAAAAACCTTGAAGCTGCAAAGTATGAACTAACTAAGAAAAATTACCAGAGATCCCAGGAATTATTCAACCAAGGGGTTATTGCTGCAGTAGAACTTGAAAATGAAAAAATAAAATACCTTCAGGCACAACAGAACCTGGAAAATATCACGATCTCCCTTTCTCAGATAGAAGAAGCGATCTTAAACCTTAATAAAACAAGAAGCGGAACTGCAATCAATACAGAAAAGGATAAAATCAACTATTCTTCACAGACTTTACAGCTATTTGAGCAATTAAGAAAATCATTGAAACAATGGGAACAAAACTACTTGATTATTTCTTCTACAAATGGGGTTGCCAGTTTCCAACAGTTTCTGGGAGAAAATCAATTTGTAAAAAGTGGCGATGCTATCTTATCCATACTTCCTGAAAATAAGGAAAGGTTGGTAGGAAGGATGTCTGTTCCGGCAATTAATTCAGGTAAAATCACCCCTGGTGAAAAAGTTCTGATTAAGCTAGACAACTATCGTTTCCAGGAATATGGTATTGTAGAAGGTAAAGTTCAGAATATTTCACTTTCCCCGGACGATAAAGGAAATTACTATGTTGATGTAGTACTTCCTAAAGGATTAAAAACATCCTATAACAAACATCTTGTGTTTGATAAAGAACTTAAAGGTAATGCAGATATTGTAACCCAAGACCTGAGGCTTATTGAGCGCTTTTTCTATCAGATCAGACAGCTTCTGGGCTATCAAAGCAGCTAGAGCTAGAACAATAAAAAAGATTAAGCCATAACAGTTGTTGCGGCTTTTTTTATTTAGACATGAAAATCAGATCCGACCATCCATAAGAAGAAGAATGGCCTTATTAGTGAGATCAGCTCTAAAGACATTTTTAAAGATGAAAACAGTAAAAAATTTTCTTTACAAAAAAGTCTTCTGAATCTGTTTTTGACGATTAAAAATTAAGAGAACTATAGAAATAAAAAAAGGAAAAGCAATCAAATTACTTTTCCTTTTGTAGCGAAGACGGGAATTGAACCCGTGACCTCAGGGTTATGAATCCTGCGCTCTAACCAACTGAGCTACCTCGCCTTTTTGGTGGTGCAAATATATAAAATATTTTTATTCCTCCAAAACTATTTTAGCTTAAAATATTCCAAAACATTGCCCACGTGGTCTGGTTTGTTGATTATCTTATTGTTAGCATCTAAAATAAAATAAGTAGGTGTTGCATGAATATTGTAGGTTTCACTATACGTACTATTCCACCCTCTTAATTCAGAATCATTGATCCATGGAAAAGCGGCAATTCTTTTAGTATAAGAATCCTTGTCAACGTCTAGCGAAAGCCCTATTACCTGAACATTTTTTGCTTTTAAATCGTTATACTTCTCCAATAATTTTGGAAGCTCTGATTCGCAATGAGAACATGTAGAAGACCAGAAAACAATCACTTTTTTATCGGCTTTAACATCGTAAATAGATTTAGCTGTTGTATTTACAGGAGACTGGAATTTATAATTAGGGAAAGCCGCTCCTATCTGTACATTCGCATTCGATTTAAGTGTTGATGCTAATCTATCATTGATTGTACATTTAAGGTTTTTAGCCAGATCAAGATACTTATTCTTGAATTCTGTCATTTCATATACATCAAAAATATCAATCAATTCAGACAGTACAGTCTGCCCTCTTGGAGTTTCTACCTTTAACTTATCTAAAAGCTTATCTACAGAGCCAGGGACGTTGGCATTTCCTCCAGAATTAAGATATGCCACTAGTATAGGTCTTAATAGAGAAGATGATTCCAACATGTCATTAGATTTATCAATAAAATTGATTATCTCATCATTAGACACTTTTTTAGAAGGATCATTGGACAGGAATTTACTATAGTTGGTATTATAAAAGTTAATAAAAGGATGCTCAGCTGAACTAATTTCATTCACACCACCTGACAGTCTCGTAATTTCTGTTTTCAGCGCTTTACCAAAGTCAGTATTATCTTTATAATATTCTTTGATCTGAGTCAATGCCGGTAATATCAATTCTTTTTTCTGAGAGCCTTCCTGCTGCTTGCTCATTAAATTATTTGCCTCATCCTGGTAAATAACATCTTTAATCTTATTATTCTGAGTATCCAGCTTAATCATAACATCCTTATTTTCAGAAATAAAATTGAATGTATTATTGGTATCTGGAAAGTACATTTTCATCATCCCCATATAATGGCTGGGATATTTAAATGTCCATGTATTATTTTTACTCTGTTCTTTTGTAAAAATAATGTCTTTAGAACCATTTAATGTATATAGAATTGCGTCTTGATTTTTAAAATCAGCTGGAGCCTGAACGGTTACCGTGAATTGTGCCTGTAAAGAAAAAGCAGATAGAACTGCTGATAGTATAAATATCTTTTTCATAATGTAAAAATAAAAAAACTCTCTGAGTAATCAGAGAGTTTTTTTATTTTAATAAAATTTTTATATTTTTTGGCTTTTGTATTTTTTTGTGAAAAATACAATAAATGTCACTGCAACAATTGAAAGTGCATATACATACATATCAATTGGTGATGCCGCTCCTCCAGGAGTTACTCCACCTCCTCCACCTTCTTCACCTGGTCTAGGGGGTTGTGCATTAACTAGGAAAACAGCGAAAATAAAAAGAGGGTATATTAGTTTATTAATAGTCTTCATATGTGTTATTTTAGGATTTTGGTATTAACAGTTTCTCCTTTATCAGAAATAATTTTTACTATATAAGAATTTTTAATAGAATTATCTAATTCAATAACAAAATCTGAAGAGGTATTAACAGCTTTTTTAGAGATAACCTGCTTACCACTCATATCATAAACTTCGATATCTGCTTTTTTCCAATCTGGATCAAACCTTACAACATAATTGGTGATATCTGGATTGTATACTACCATTGTTCTTGAAGGCTTCACAGAAACTTCTGTAGCAGCTAGACTTCTTGCTGAAGAAATATTAGGTGCTCCATAATATAGACTGTATTCTGTATTTTCAACTGGAACAATTTCTCCTTGTTTAGCTTCTTTTACACTTCCGTTAGTAGCTTTATAATAAAAACCTACTCCAGAAGATAATTGGTGTGTTCCATTATCAACTACTTTACCATTTTCCCTTACTTCAAATCTAAGTGATTTTATAGTATTGCTGTAAAGTGCCATCATAACATTTTTCCCTTGGAAATCATTTTCATTAGCTTCGTTAATATATAACCAATACTTAGAAGAGAAATTATTATCATAACCTCCATTAAGACTTTCTTCAAAAGTACCTATAATATTAGAAGAGGCTGCTGTACTCTGAGCCATAGCTGTTAAAGAATTCCCTGTTGTTGCAGTAGGAAATACGGCATAATATGTTCTACCGATTTCATTTCCGGCCGCATTAAGTGCAATAACTCCTAATTGTTTAGTAGTTCCTGCGCTAGTATTTCTAGCCATACTTCTGCTAGCTGTAACATTATAATCTGTGGTAGCAGCTCTACCATTGTAGTTAAACCTTCTAAGGTTAGCAAGATTCAATACATCAGATTGGGTATTATCTTTCAATTTAATGGCAAAAGTTCCCATTGGTCTGATCACAGTATAATCAAGATCTCCTACCGGACCTCCATTAGTATCAAAAGTAATAAATTTATAACTTGTAGAACCCCCACCTGAATTAGGATTATACTGAACCCCAGAAACTTCGAGTCTTACTCCTTGAATATTAGTTAAATTAACTCCATCCCCATTAGCTCCTTCATTACGTGCAATATTGGTTAGGTCTAGATTTGTAAAAAATGGGTTTGAAAACTGATACCAGTTCTTACCAAAACTTCCTGTCCACGCTGTACCAACATGGAAGCCATCTTGAAGATAAGAGTTGTATCTTTCTCTGTAGCTATTGGTATTGGTACCATTGGTACCAAAATTTTTATTAGCACCAGCGCCATTTAACGTAAATGACATATTTTGATCACTCAATGGAACTCCTTTTACAGTACGTGTTTGAGTTAAATTAAGGCTACCCCCTCCCGCTCCAAAGATCCAGTATGCTGCTCCGGAAGTGATTTGACCAAATTTATCGGCACTAATATTTGTTAAATTAACAAACTGTACGTTAGTATTATCCCAATAAAGGATATCATTCTCTAAACGTCTGGTATTACTAAAACCTTTTCCTAATTCACTATTTAATGTATTAGCTGTCTTCCCAAAGAAAGGCATCCCTATTTGTTGATATTTTCCATGACTAACTTGTCTGAACTCTTCATCAACAAAACCTGTGATATTAGCTTGAGGAACACCGGTAATAAATAACTGCCCATAAGTGTATACTGGTGCATCCGTGGTGTTATTCGGATTTACAGATGCGTACGCGTTGGGTTCGTTAAGCTTGTTAACAAAGTTGTTTCCCGCGTTAGCTTCTGTTTTGTTAGAATTTGATGCATCTATCGTTCTAAATGCATCTGTAGATGATCCTGAAATCATGAAATTACCATGGTTTTCAATAGCACCATTAGCTTTCATTTGAACTCCTCCACCACTATAAACTAGCGTGCCCTTACTTACATACATATTAGCATTAGTGTCTACGTGACATAATATCTGCGCCTGAACAGAATAACTAATTGCTAAAAGACCTATAGCAAATAAACTTTTTCTCATTGTATAAATTATTTGTGTGTGTTAATACAATCTCACCCGCAAAGGTATGATTTTTTTCATAATAAAAAAAAATATTTCTATTTATTAATAATAATATTATCTTCTGTTAATATTATTTCTTTTTCCTCTCCGATTGCAAACATGTAGTCTTCAAGGACTTTTTCGGTAGTTCCTCTAAGACCTCTGGCCCCCAATCCTTTTTCAAGAGTCTCGTCTACAATTTTTTCAATTGCCCCGTCCGTGAATGCCAAATCCGTGCCATCCATTTTGAAAAGCTCCACAAATTGATTCACAATTGAGTTTTTAGGCTCTTTCATTATACGAACCATAGTTTCTTTTGTGAGCTTTTCAAGATAAGTTATGATTGGAAATCTTCCCAAAAGTTCGGGAATTAATCCGAAAGAACGAAGATCAATTGCATTAATGTTTGTTAATACATAATCATCTTCATCTACTTTATTAATTTTTTCAGAACTGAAACCAATTGCCTGTTTATTCATCCTTCTTTCAATGATCTCTTTTATTCCGTCGAAGGCTCCTCCAGCAATAAATAATATGTTTTGTGTATTGACCTGAATGTATTTTTGATCAGGATGTTTTCTTCCTCCCTGAGGTGGAACATTAACAATACTTCCTTCTAATAATTTTAATAATCCTTGCTGTACTCCCTCTCCTGAAACATCTCTTGTAATACTTGGATTATCTGATTTTCTTGCGATCTTATCGATTTCATCTATAAACACGATTCCTTTTTCCGCTTTCTCCACATCATAGTCAGCTACCATCAACAATCTGGATAAGATACTTTCAACATCTTCACCCACATAACCTGCTTCTGTTAAGATGGTAGCATCTACAATACAAAACGGAACATTCAGCTCTCTTGCAATTGTTTTTGCCAGTAACGTTTTTCCGGTACCTGTCTCACCAATCATAATAATATTGGATTTCTCCAGCTCAACTTCACGGTTTTCATCCTGAGCATGAAGTAATCTTTTATAATGGTTATATACAGCAATGGAAAGTTGCTTTTTTGCCTGATCCTGACCGATTACATATTGATTAAGAAATTCTTTAATCTCCTTAGGCTTTTTAAGAGCATCTATATTTTCTGCAGGTGAAAAGTCAGTCTTAGAAGCACTGTCTTTAACTATGGAATGAGCTTGCTCTATACAATTTTCACAAATAAAGCCGTTCTGACCAGAAATAAGCATCTGTACTTCATTTCTCTTTCTACCACAGAAAGAACACTGGTTTGAATTCATACTATTCTATAAATATATATATGTTAAAGAAAATCGTAAAAAATTTCTTTTTTACGATCTCTTATTTTGTTAAGAATTAATAATTGAGTTTTGAATCTCTGTATACTCTTCATGGGTTAATTTTAATCTCTCATTTCTGAAATTCATATCCTCCATTTTATTTAAAGGAATCAAATGAATATGGGCATGAGGGACTTCCAATCCTACTACCGCTACCCCAACTCTTACACAGGGAATAGCTGTTTTGATCTTTTTTGCGACTTCCTGAGTAAATCCCCATAGGTTTTTATACTCTTCACTTTCCAAATCAAAAATAAGATCTACTTCTTTTTTAGGAACTACCAAAGTATGTCCTTTCACTAAAGGCATTGCATCTAAAAAAGCAACAAAATTTTCATCTTCTGCAATTTTATATGAAGGAATTTCACCATTGATGATCTTTGTGAATATTGTACTCATTGTATTCTATTTTTTAGTCATGAATTAGAAGCAGTAAATCACATGATATTACAATGTAATTTCTAATACCTCAAAAGATAGTTTATTCCCGTTTGGTAAAACAATTTCAGCAGTTTCACCTACTACTTTACCTAATAGTCCTTTTGCAATAGGAGTATTTACGGAAATCCTTCCGCTTTTTAAATCACTTTCATTATCGGGAACCAAAGTAAATACCTGCTGTTGATTAGTAGCATTATTTTTAAGCTTCACAGTTGTTAAAATGGAAACTTTTGAAGTATCTAATTGGCTTTCATCTATAATTTTAGAAGTAGAAATAACATCTTTAAGTTTAGAAATTCTCATTTCAAGCATTCCTTGAGCTTCTTTAGCCGCATCATATTCTGCATTTTCGGACAAATCACCTTTGTCTCTTGCTTCTGCTATCTGCTGAGTAATCTTAGGTCTTTCCACAGTTTCTAACTGTTCCAGCTCAGCTTTCATTTTATCTAACCCCTCCTTTGTAACATAGCTTGCCATAATTTTCAAAATTTAGTTTTAGTATAAAAAAATAATCCGACATTTGTCGGACAATGTTTTCGTGTTGTAATCGTTTAATTTTTACAAATATATAAAAATTTAAATTGAAATGAAAAAAACTTTTTCAATCGTATCTATTTTCACACTATTGATAATCAGTGTTTTAAATATAAATTCTTGTGGAAGTCGGGAAGATACTGTCAGCTGTTTTCCCAGAACCCCTATCAACGTAAGTTTAAACCTTAATCTTCCTGCTTACTTTAATTTAACCCAACCTCAGGGCTGGATATATGTCAATGAGCAACAGTCGGGAACAAGAGGGCTCATCGTAGTCCGCAGATCAGATACCCAATTTATGGTATATGATAGAAACGCACCTCATCTTTGCCCGGATAGCAACACTACTCTTGAAGTAAAAGACAATATCAGTATTGTTTGTCCTAAAGATAATGCAACATGGATTTTACTTACAGGAAATCCTACCAACACTTCTGTAACTTCTCTTCCTCCAAAGACGTATCCTTATAATTATGACCCTGCAACCAGAGTTTTAAATATCTATTTTTAAAAAAATGAAAGTTGTTATACAAAGAGTTTCTGAAGCACAAGTAAAAGTAGAAGGAAAAGTTGTTGGTGAAATCAGCAAGGGATTTATGCTTCTCATAGGTATTGATGAAAATGATGAAAAAACGGATGCGGACTGGCTTGTGCAGAAAATTCTAAATCTTAGGGTTTTTAGTGATGCTGATGACAAACTTAATCTTTCGATAAAAGATATTACTGGTGAAATACTTTGCATCAGCCAGTTTACATTAATAGCTGATTATAAAAAAGGAAATCGCCCTTCTTTTATAAAAGCGGCAAAACCTGATCAGGCAATTCCTCTTTTTGAGTACTTTAAAGAAGAAATAGCCCAATCAGGATTAAAAACTGAAAGTGGTATTTTCGGTGCAGATATGAAAGTTTCCCTAATTAATGACGGCCCTGTAACGATTGTAATGGACAGCCACACAAAATCATAACGTATATTAATATTTGTTATATTTATTTAACCAAATACAACAAATATTAATATAAGCTTATGAAAAGAACATTCTTTATCTTATTGATTTTCTCTTTTGTGCTATCTTTTGGACAAAACAGAAAAGGACAATTTCAACTACAGAAAAACTCAAAATCGCATGCACTGTACGTTTGTTTTTCTTCATCTTCCAACTCTGATGACATTGTTGCAAATGCATTGAACACTAATCCTGCATTGAAGGAATTTGTTCAAAAAAACAATCTGTCATTTGTTTATGATCTCGGCTTTGATGATAGAAAGCTGAGCGAAATGACTGAGACAAGCAGAAAGAACAAAAATTCAGGAGAGTCGATAAAAAAGTTGAAGCGTATTTATAAGGTCGAAACAACACCTATAAAAGACAACGAAGGTATTTTAAAGTTAGCCCAAGGCTTTGAAAGGTTTCCAGAACTTGAGTATGCTTCGATATTAAGTAATGAACCTATTGAGCCACCATTCATTAAAACTTTTGTTGCAACTCCTGACCTGGAAGCTTCTCAAACGTATTTACTGAGTAATCCGGGAATCAATGTTAATTATGCATGGTCCAGAGGAATTAACGGTCAAAATATAAGGATTCGGGATGTGGAATATGGATTCCATAAATCTCACGAGATGTTGGTCAACAGAAATCCTATCCAGTTCGAAACCGGTATCCTACCAAATTCATCACTCACAAATCCCAACAGTAGTTATTATAACTATTTAGATCACGGAACAGCAGTGATGAGTATTCTAGGTTCTGCAAAAGATAATGTAGGCCTTTCCGGAACAGCTTACGGTGCGACAGAAATGAAGGGGTTCCTAGAGTGGACTACTTCATCATATAATAGGGTTGCTGCCGTATCAAGATCAATCAATGCTTCTCAGGCAGGTGATATCATTCTATATGAAATGCAGACCGGTGGTCAAAACTCAAATTATGTCCTTGCAGAGTATGATAACCTTATCTGGGATTTGACAAAGGCGGCAACCGATTCTGGAATTATAGTCATTGCCGCAGCCGGAAATGGAAATGAAAATTTAGATCATTCATTTTATTCTGCTTACAATGCAAGAGGAAATAGTGGAGCTATTGTAGTAGGTGCAGGAACCAATACGACTCAGCACTCAAAACTAAGTTTCAGTACCTATGGTTCAAGAGTAGATGTTCAGGGTTGGGGACAAAATGTTCTAGCTGCAGGCTATGGAGGTTGGGCTAAATATGATAATGACAACAACAGAACTTATACGATGTTTAGTGGAACAAGCTCAGCTACACCCATTGTTGCTTCAGCTGCTATACTGATTCAATCTTTTAATTTGCAACAAACAGGACAGTACCTGACTCCTTCTGAAATGAGAAGTCTTTTAATCAATACGGGAATTCCACAGGGTGGCAATCTATCGACAAAGATAGGACCTCTTCCTAATATCAAGGCGGCAATAGAGTTCCTGGAAAGCAAACGAAATGTTCTTTCATCAAAGAATTTGATTTCAGCACCATTAGAAATTAAAATATACCCTAATCCGGCATCGAATTATATTTCTGTTCGAAATTCTGAAAATAAAGATATTAGTTTTGAAATCTTTACTATAACGGGACAACAGGTTTTAAAAGGGGTAACATCAACCGATAAAAGATTAGACATTTCACATCTGCCTAAGGGTAATTATCTCATTAATGCTTCCGACGGTAAAAGAAGAATTGTTGAAAAGCTGATGAAAAAGTAAAATAAAAATGTCTCTCAAGTTTTTGAGAGACATTTTTATTAATAGAAGCTGACCTACTTTAAAAGCTTAATAAAGAACTAAACAAACAACCTACTAAAGCGTAGTATTTTTTGTGATCATCTTTTTTGACTTTGATAACCAATACCTTAAACAGAAAATTATGAACCTAACATTCAAGATATTTACGAAATAATTTAAATTAACCTCAAAAAAACCATCAATCTTTAAACGCAAACAAACAATTATTATGAATAATTTATAAAAACAGCTAATTAAATGTTATTTTCATTAGTTTTACATTAAACATTAAATAAAAACACTTATGAAAGAAAAAATCTTTATCCTATCGATTTTCTGTTTCCTACTATCTTTTGGACAAAGTAGAAAAGGACAGTTTCAATTAGAAAAAACATCAAATTCTCACTCTCTCTATGTTTCTTTTTCTAAAAAACAGAATACCAATGATATCATCAATGATGCATTAAAAAACAACCCTGCATTTAAAGAATTTATTAGTAAAAATGAAATATCATTTGTTAGTAATCTTGGTTTCAGTGACAGAAAAATAAATGAAATGATTGAGGCCAGTAGAAAAAACAAAAAATCAGGAGAATCAATTGAGAAATTGAAACGAATTTACCGGGTAGAAGTCCCAATAAAAGACAATGAAGGCATTTTACGGCTTGCGAAAGGCCTGGAAGCCTTTCCTGAAGTAGAATATGTATCCATCATAAGCAATGAGCCTATCACTCCTCCGTATATTAGTAATTCTAATACTACACCTGATTTAGAAAATCAACAGACCTACCTGTTAGATAATCCAGGGATCAATGTCAATTATGCATGGTCAAGAGGAATTACCGGCCACAATGTAAGGGTACGAGATGTTGAATATGGCTTTCATAAGACTCATGAAATGTTATTTGACAGAAATGCTATATAGTTAGAGAATGGAATACTACCCAACCAACTATTAACTGACTCAACTAGTGCTTATTATAACTTTCTTGATCACGGAACTGCAGTGATGAGTATTATGGGCTCGGCAAAAGATAATATCGGGATTTCCGGAACAGCATACAATGCCAATGAATATATAGGCTTCCTTGAGTGGACGACTAATGGATATGACAGAGTAGCTGCTGTAACCAGATCCATTAACGCTTCTCAGGCTGGTGACATCATTCTGTATGAAATGCAAACTGGAGGACAAGGCTCCAATTTTGTACCTGCAGAATATACCAACGTTATTTGGGATTTAACAAAAGCTGCAACCGATTCTGGAATTATCATCATTGCAGCTGCAGGAAATGGAAATGAAAATTTAGACGATCCATTTTATGCAGATTATAACGCAAGAGGAAATAGCGGGGCCATTATTGTAGGAGCAGGAACGAGCTCTCCTCAGCACTCAAAATTATCTTTTAGCACTTATGGATCCAGGTTAGATGTTCAGGGCTGGGGGCACAATGTCTTATCTGCAGGTTATGGATTCTGGGCTAAATATAATAATGATAAGGACAGAACCTATATGATGTTTAGTGGGACGAGCTCAGCAACCCCCATCGTTGCTTCTGCTGCTATACTCATTCAGTCTTATTACTTTCAAAAGACAGGACAATATATGAGCCCTGCTGAAATGAAAGCCCTGCTGATTAATACGGGAATCCCTCAAGGGGGTAATCTGACAACAAAAATAGGACCTCTCCCTAATATTAAAGCTGCAATAGAGCATTTGGACACTACTCTCTCTATTAAGAACACTACTTTAAAACCTTTAAAAATAGAAGTGTATCCGAATCCATCTTCCAATTACATTTCTGTACGAAGTCCGGAAAACAAAAACATCAACTTTGAGATCATTAGTATGACAGGCCAATCTGTTTTAAAAAGCACGACTTCATCTGATAAAAAAATAGATATTTCTCATCTACCAAACGGGACTTATCTTATTAATGCTACTGATCAACAGAGAAGAGTGGTAGAAAAATTCATCAAGGAGTAAATGAGCCAACTCAATAATAAAAAGAGGCTGTCTCAAAAGAGATAGCCTTTTTTATGCAAAAAGGAAAGCTTTCGCTTTCCTAATAGTTGCAAATTGATTAATTTGCATTGTGTTAAGTACGTCAAAAGTAGTCTTTAAAGATTACACCCCCAAAGAAAATCTGCTTTTTCCTCCCAATTTATCGGAGTTGATTGATGAGCGACATCCTGTGAAAATTGTTTCAAACATTATTGATGGCTTGGATATCAAAAGCTTAATTAAAACCTACAAACCTGGCGGAACATCTTGCTACCACCCGAAAATGCTTTTGAAAGTTTTGATTTATGGCTATTTAAGCAATATCTATTCAAGCCGCAAAATGGAGCAGGCCTTGAAAGAAAACATCCATTTTATGTGGCTCTCTGCAATGAGCCGTCCCGATCATAACACCTTAAACAGGTTCCGTAGTGAACGATTGAAAGGTGAGATTAAAGCTATTTTCACACAAATTGTTCTTCTTTTGGAAAAGGAAGGTTTGGTAAGTCTGAAAACCACTTTTGTAGATGGCACCAAGATAGAAGCCAATGCCAATCGCTATACTTTTGTTTGGGGAAGAGCTGTCAAAAAACACAAAGAAAGGATTGCAGAGCAATTAGAAGAGCTTTGGAACTATGCAGAAACAGTTGCCAAAGACGAGCTTGAAAATACAGAAAGTATTGATTTTAAAGAAGTAGATTCTGAAAAAGTAACTCAAACCATCGAAAAGATCAATGAAGTTTTGAAAGATAAAAAAGTAGCTTCAAAAGTTCGTCAGAAACTGAATTATGCTAAGAAAAACTGGGCAGATAATTTAGAGAAATATAAAAAACAGCAAGAATTATTAGAAGATAGAAATTCCTATTCCAAAACCGATACAGACGCTACTTTTATGCGAATGAAGGAGGATCATATGCGAAACGGACAACTAAAACCCGCTTACAATCTACAAATTTCTACCCATAGACAATTCATTTTACATTATTCAATTCATCCCAACCCAACAGACACCAAAACATTAGCGACTCATTTACTGGGTTTTGAAGAAAGCTATCATAAAGCTCCCAAAGAGCTTGTTGCTGATGCTGGTTATGGCTCAGAAGAAAATTACAACTTGTTAAAATCTAAGAAAATAAAAGCTTATGTTAAATATAATTACTTCAGAAAAGATCAGAAATCGGGACAAATAACCACTTCACAAAACAATCCTAAATTGGCAAAAATCAGAGAAAAGGTTTTCAAACTTCTTAATACCAGCAAGGGCATCAAACTCAGAAAACAAAGATGCCATGATATTGAACCTGTTTTTGCAGAGCTCAAACACAACAAAAATTTTAAACGATTCATGCTTCGGGGAAAAAATAAAGTCGAGGTAGAAATCGGCATACTCGCAATTGCCCACAATCTAAAGAAAATGTCAAAAGCAGCCTAAAACAGACTGCTTTTTTGACTTAGATCTTCTTTTTTCCAAGATATTTTTTTTATTCAAAATATCGAAATCTTTTTTCAATGAAATACTAAAAAGAGACTGTCCTTTTGAGACAGCCTCTTTCTTTAAATAAACTTTTATAAAACTAATTCGCAGGAATACTGCTGAAATTAAGTGCAATTTTAAGGTTCATATCTGAACTTGTCTGATTTTTAAGTTCATAAACCGTTCTTACCGTTACTCCGTTGCTTTTCACCACTTCATCCAGGAAGCCATTATTATTTAAATCTAAATTTAAACTTGAACTATTGGATGAAATATTTGAACGGGAAGCCACCAGCTTTTCTCCTGTTCCATTTGAGGAAATATATACTTTAATCGTTTTCAAAGCGCTTAAATTACCACCTGCCGGAGAAACTACGGAAATTTTAGCATCCGCAAGCCGTACATCTTTAATCTTTGCATTATTATTCCCCCCAAACCAGGTCTGTACATTAGAAGCTGTAGCTGTAGAAGAAACTTCTTTATCAGCAGGCACTCCTGTGGATATCAAAACATTGGCTGTATAAGGAAATGTATTCTGAACTAATGACTGTACTGTTCCACAACTTACCAATGCGGCTGAACCTATTATGGCTGTTAAAAATATATTTTTCATAACTGTAAATCTTATTGAATAGATACCTTACAGAAACTATACCAAAGATTATTCTACACTTACTGAAAAACTACCCTTCGTATTTCCCGAAGCCATATTGCTTTTCCCTATAATTAGCCAAACCTCTCCTTTTTCCGGAATCTTGTATGATATATCTCTGCCAAACGGGCCGTCATATTCTCCATTCGGTAATTTAATCTGATTAAACCGGATATTAAATTCTTTTTCTTTAGTAGACAAAGAGGCTTTAAGATCAGGTTTATCATAGTTGGTAATTTTTAAAACTAATTCCTGATTATCTTTTGTAAACTGCTCCCCAACAGTAAAAGGAAGCTGAGAGGCGTCAGCAGTTCTTATAATCTGTCCCTCTTTTACATTTCTCATCACACCTTTTTTTAAAACATGTTTGGTAACAGGAGAATTGTTAATAAGGGAATCTTTTTTTCTTATTGCGGCAGAATCTATTGATGATTCAGCACTAGGTTGTTCAGTAACCATGATCGAATCTTTAGGAGCTGTTTCAGTGGTATTTGGTTCTTTTTTACAAGAAATAATAATCAATGGGATCAGCAATAAGGACTTTTTCATAATAGTTATTCTTTTAATGTTTCGTAGTAAAGTATTTTAGAAAGAAAAGTCTGTGACTTTTGTTCTTTTAATTTATTTATAATCTGTTTTTTTAATACTAAATCACCTTTTTCTTTGGCATATTCAAGCATACATTTTTCATTGAAATTAATTTCGGTCATATGATAATCAACCATAAAATTATTTCGTTTCATATTCTGAGTCGTTATAAAACCGCCCCAGTTGATATAACTACAAGCCAAAATTGTTCCATAAAGATACCATACCATCGTATTGAACAGGAATGCATTTCTCTTTTTTCTCTGAATTTTAACAAAGGTCATTGCCAGACCGATGAATGATAAAACCAAAAAGCCGTAAACTCCCAGTCTTTTGTACGTAAATCCATAATGGATAATATATTCTGAATTTTTCAATAGAGCTGAAAGGATCAGCACTCCATTAAGAAGAATCCAAACCTTGGCCAAAACTTTAAGCAAGCCTGCTTTAGGATCAAAATTGAAACCGGATTTAAAATAAAACATAATCACCAGGATTGCCATTATGATGGATATGATTACAGCATTAACTCTTTCGTGAGTTTCTTCCGATAACTGGCCTGGCGTTTTAGTGACCTGATAAAACTGCTCATAATTGTAAGTAGCAATGAAAAAAATCAATAAAATATTCAGAGAAAAAAAGGAAATCACCCCGCTCATTCTTTCCACGTCTAAATCAAGAAAGGAATACGTAGCCCTAGGCACCTTATTTCTATCCTGAAATTGATCATCCAGAATATAATTTTGCTTATAAACGAGTTTTTCTACTGAATAATTCCAATAATTGAAAGCTATAAAAATTCCTAAAACCGTTATACAGAACAATTGCCAAAAATTAACATCCCATTCAAAATCTGTAAAAAGACTTGCGAAATGGTCACTTCCCACAGAATAGATTCCAAAGAAAACTGAAATCAGCAATAAGGGAATGAATACAAAGGCTAAAATTTTCTGCCATAAACCGGAGACACTTCTTTTTGGAAGCCATTGATCAAAACTGAAAAAACGACAAAGAAATGTGAAGCTGTTGATTATAAAGACCGGAATCAGTAAAAGGATTTTCATTCTTTTATTCTTTGATCTGTAGGATAATAACAGCAACGAACTCGTTATTGCCAGAAACGAAGGGAAATCCCCATACCAGGCAAAAGCCACACTGGATAAAATACTGGTTAAGAACAAGGCCTGAAATATTCTGGTTCTATTTTTTTCAGGCGTTTTGTATCCTGTAAGCAAGGTATAAATAATTCCTAAAATTCCTAGATTCAATCCTACATCTTCGTTGTAAAATAAAATGATAAACAAAGCTGTAGTGGTAAGTATATAATGATGTGTTTTCATAAGAGTATTAAAAATGAGTTATTGTATGTTTTTGTTGGATAAAATCTTTCAAATGTTCAAAATTCTGCCATAGCAAAGATTCAAAGTCCCAATGATAAAAAGGCCTCATATCTTTTCCTTTCTTAAATGCATTCACATACATTGTGATGTACTCAGGAAGAATTAAGGTTCCTAAAATGATTGCCGCAAGGAGATGGGCGTTGGTTTTTCCATTTCCAAGCAGTAAATATTGCATTGCAATTTCCTCTTCGAATTGAGTTCCACATCCAGTAATCAGATGATGCACATCGTGATTTTCCATTTTGGGAATCATAGTAAAGCCATTACGCTGATAGAATTCACCCAATTTCCTTCCCAAAGAGTCTGATTGAAATTCAAGCAACTGTTGCTGACTAAATTGCCACTGCCTTTTTTTCTTTTTAAAAAATTTTCGATAGAGTTTTTGCGTTTTTTCATATACAAAAAGTAAGAAGCGTATCCGTAATTTTTTCATAGTTTATATTATTTTAATTTTGAATAAGATGTATTCCGATGATGGCATAAAGAATAGCAGCCGGGATATTGATCAGAAGAATACCAATTGACTTCAAGCAGACATTAAGTTGAGATTGATGTATAAAGCCATAAATCAACAATCCCAGTATTACTAAAAGGTTAAGCACAGAACCAAAAAAGAGTAGGGTAAAGCCTGTCGCAGCAAACACCTCTTCTTTTGTTATCATATAACCGAAAAGACATATATTTCCTAATAAAAATGAACATCCGAATACACACTTTCCCAGGTTTAAAATCTCTTTATCTTTCATTCTTATTTAGGCTTGGGTTAAAGTAAAAACAGTTATTTCCGGACGAACCATAAATCTAACCTGATAAGAATGTCCGATAGCCCTGTTAATGTAGAGCATTCTCCCATCCTCTAAATCGATTTCTCCGGAAACATATCGTTTGTTTTCCACCGGGAGAATAGGCGTAATTACTCCGGGAATTCTGCATTGTCCACCATGGGTATGCCCGCTGAGAATCCATCCCTGATAATGATTCCAGATGTCGATATCGCACACATCAGGATTATGGCAAAGAACAAGATTCGCTTTAGAAGGATTATAGTCTTTCATAACCTTCATAGGATTAAAATTGGGAGAACATAGGTCTTCAAATCCTATAAAGTTCAAGCCATGTATTTCTTTCTGCTCATTATTGAGCATCTCGATTCCAAAATCTTTTAAAATGCTACAGATTCTCCGGGAAAGTATAACATCTTTCCATTGTGGACCGTAATCATGATTTCCTAAAATCCCAAACGTTCCCAGACTACCGTAAACAGCCTCCTCCATTACTGTTCTCAGGTCATTTTGTTCCTGAAGAGTTCCATGATTAACAAAATCTCCGGTGTACACAACAAAATCAGGATTATAGCTTTTCGCTTTTTGAAAAGACTCAATGAGAAAGTTCCAGTCAAAACGGTTTCCAACATGCAAATCTGAAATCTGCATCAGCCTCTTTCCTTCCAGATGATTCGGAAGATTTTTGACAGGTAGTTTCCTTTGAACAAATTCTACCCAAAACGGTTCTACTTGCCAGGAGTATAGTGCAGGAAAAGCTCCCAACACTGAAACCTGAAATAATCTTTTTAAAAAAGTTTTTCTATTCATTATATTCCTATTAATACAAAGAACTTTGAATTACAAAGTAAATTTTCAAAAAAATATAGAGACTATCTCCCTATTAATTTTTCTAATGCATCCAGATGCTCTGTAAAAGCCTGCCTTCCGCTTTGAGTAACCCGATAAGAAGTCTTGGGCTTCTTGCCTACAAATTCTTTTTTGATTTCAATATAAGCAGCTTTCTCCAAAGCATTGCTATGACTGGCCAGATTACCATCAGTAATCTCCAACAAGTTTTTCATCTCTGAAAAATCAACCCAGTCGTTCACCATAAGAACAGACATAATGCCCAATCTTACACGACTTTCAAATTCTTTGTTAAGTTGATTTATTTTAATCATAGCGAGATAGTAATTGACAGGAGAAGGATTCCGGCCTGCAAATTTATATTTTTATTTATACTTTTTATGCATAATCAGTCCGTAAACAATGTGTAGAACACCAAAACCTATACTCCAGGCTATCAACCCCCACCCTAGAAAAAATAATGAAAGCAACCCTAGCACGATTTGGCAATATCCTAAATATTTGACATCCGTCAACGTATACCTTTCAGCATTCACCAGTGCCAATCCATAAAAAATCAGAGTAGCGGGTGCAATCAGTGGAAAAAGATGATGATATAAAAGCCCCAGACACACGATACCTCCAGTTACCAAAGGAATTGAGAATGTTATCAAAAGACGCCTTGTCGTCGCATCCCATATTTTCAATCCTTTCTTTTTACTTTTATTTGCCGTAAAAAAATAGCCACTAAGCAGTGCAACAAATAAAATCAAAGTTCCTACAATCATTAATTCTCGTACCAAGGAAGCACTATAAATATTACGATCGCCATCAAAATAATCAATGCCCTCCCTTTTAAAAACAAAATAAACATACACCGCTCCACTGAGAGCCGCTAACCCCGCAAAAACACCGGATAGTCCACTTAATGAGATAAATCTAGAGGAACGCTCCATCATAGAACGAATATGTGATAGATCTTCGTGATAATTTTTAGTATCCATATAAAGAACTTTGAAATACAAAGTTATAAATTATTTTCAATTCTCAAAATTTTTCACAAAAAAAAGCTACTGAAAAAATCAATAGCTTCATTTATTATCCTTTTTTAAACTTATTTTGCTCTTAGCCTTTCTTTAATAGATTCTATATTCTTTTTTGCAGAATCTTCCAGAATCAGGCTGGCACTCATATGAATTCTGGCAGGCATTAATTCATTAAAATGATCGGTTCCTTCCCAGGATACTTTTTTAATCAATGCTAAGGCATCACTACTTCTGGAAGCCAATGTTTGTAAAAATTTATCCAGCTTAGCATCCATTTCTTCAATATTATCAGAAACAGAATGGTATATATTATGTTGTTCTGCCCATTCTGCTGATCTGAAATCAGCATCAATTGCCATTGCAGAAAACTGAGATTTTCCTATTTTCCTTTCTACATAAGGCCCTATAACAAACGGACCAATCCCTAAGTTAATTTCTGTAAGTGCTAATGCTGAATCTTTTGTTGCAAAACAGTAATCAGCTCCACAGGCAATTCCTACGCCGCCGCCTGTTGTTTTCCCCTGGACTCTTACTACCACTATTTTACCGCAATTTCTCATCGCATTCAAAACCTTCGCAAAACCACCAAAAAACTGAGTAGAAGCTTCTAATTCTTCAATAGCTAAAAGCTCGTCAAAACTTGCTCCGGCACAAAAAGCTTTCTCTCCTTCACTTTTCACCAAGATGGCTTTTACTTCATCTTTTGCTCCCTCTTCTAAAAGAGTCTTAGCCAGTTTCTCTAAAATCACTCCTGGAAGAGCATTACTTTTAGGTGTTCCGAAAGTAATTACGGCAATATTATTTTTAAGTTCTGATGCTACAAATTCGTTCATTTTTAAATTATATTGGATTTACACAAAAATACTAAATAAGCTTCTTTCAGAGAAAAATAAAACCAATTATTAAAACCATAAAAATCATGAATACGTAGAAATACGGAATGAACAATTTGGTACTTTCTACGCTACCCTCATTCTTCTTGAAATTGTTACTTTGAAACATCATTAAAAACTCTTCCCGATCTTATGTAAGATCAAAAAAGAAAAGGTACGATGTCCAACTCATAACCATGAAAACTTTCTTACATGATCGTACCATCAGATAGATTCTAATACACGAATGGAAAGAGGCTGTCTCAAAAGAGATAGCCTTTTTTATGCAAAAAGGAAAGCTTTCGCTTTCCTAATAGTTGCAAATTGATTAATTTGCATTGTGTTAAGTACGTCAAAAGTAGTCTTTAAAGATTACACCCCCAAAGAAAATCTGCTTTTTCCTCCCAATTTATCGGAGTTGATTGATGAGCGACATCCTGTGAAAATTGTTTCAAACATTATTGATGGCTTGGATATCAAAAGCTTAATTAAAACCTACAAACCTGGCGGAACATCTTGCTACCACCCGAAAATGCTTTTGAAAGTTTTGATTTATGGCTATTTAAGCAATATCTATTCAAGCCGCAAAATGGAGCAGGCCTTGAAAGAAAACATCCATTTTATGTGGCTCTCTGCAATGAGCCGTCCCGATCATAACACCTTAAACAGGTTCCGTAGTGAACGATTGAAAGGTGAGATTAAAGCTATTTTCACACAAATTGTTCTTCTTTTGGAAAAGGAAGGTTTGGTAAGTCTGAAAACCACTTTTGTAGATGGCACCAAGATAGAAGCCAATGCCAATCGCTATACTTTTGTTTGGGGAAGAGCTGTCAAAAAACACAAAGAAAGGATTGCAGAGCAATTAGAAGAGCTTTGGAACTATGCAGAAACAGTTGCCAAAGACGAGCTTGAAAATACAGAAAGTATTGATTTTAAAGAAGTAGATTCTGAAAAAGTAACTCAAACCATCGAAAAGATCAATGAAGTTTTGAAAGATAAAAAAGTAGCTTCAAAAGTTCGTCAGAAACTGAATTATGCTAAGAAAAACTGGGCAGATAATTTAGAGAAATATAAAAAACAGCAAGAATTATTAGAAGATAGAAATTCCTATTCCAAAACCGATACAGACGCTACTTTTATGCGAATGAAGGAGGATCATATGCGAAACGGACAACTAAAACCCGCTTACAATCTACAAATTTCTACCCATAGACAATTCATTTTACATTATTCAATTCATCCCAACCCAACAGACACCAAAACATTAGCGACTCATTTACTGGGTTTTGAAGAAAGCTATCATAAAGCTCCCAAAGAGCTTGTTGCTGATGCTGGTTATGGCTCAGAAGAAAATTACAACTTGTTAAAATCTAAGAAAATAAAAGCTTATGTTAAATATAATTACTTCAGAAAAGATCAGAAATCGGGACAAATAACCACTTCACAAAACAATCCTAAATTGGCAAAAATCAGAGAAAAGGTTTTCAAACTTCTTAATACCAGCAAGGGCATCAAACTCAGAAAACAAAGATCCCATGATGTTGAACCTGTTTTTGCAGAGCTCAAACACAACAAAAATTTTAAACGATTCATGCTTCGGGGAAAAAATAAAGTCGAGGTAGAAATCGGCATACTCGCAATTGCCCACAATCTAAAGAAAATGTCAAAAGCAGCCTAAAACAGACTGCTTTTTTGACTTATATCTTCTTTTTTCCAAGATATTTTTTTTATTCAAAATATCGAAATCTTTTTTCAATGAAATACTAAAAAGAGACTGTCCTTTTGAGACAGCCTCTTTTTTTTTTAAGGCTAAAATATATTTATCAATATACAATTGTTTTTCTTTCGATTTATACTGCTGTATATACCTCGGATGTTCCAACACTGTCATCCTATCAAAAAGCTTTGCTTCTTTATTAAGTTTTGAAATAAAATCGGCATTTTTCTTTCCCATGATAAAAACTTCTGAAGTATCCAGATTTAAGCTGATGTGCTTTTTTAAAGAATCAATCATAAAATCTTTTACATCTTCAAATAGTCTTTTATCATCATAATAATTGGCATTCAGCCAACCATTTTTTGATTTTCTTACAATAGCCAACGGAAACGGTGAGTTGATATAAAAATCCTTGTAAAATTCATCTGCTCCACCATACTCATGGATCATATCGTAAACAAAAACAGAAGAGACTTCATGAGTACGAGCAGATTTCATTTCAATATCACAAACACTACTCAATCTTTTTGTATCTGTAAAAGGAACCCCCGTAACCCCAGCTCCATGTCTGCTTGGATTGATTCCAATCAGTAATTTCCGTTGGTCTAAGTCATTGTAGTATTTATGATAAAATTTCTGCATGACCTCCATCGTTTCAGGATTATCCAGATAAGGATTCAATACCTCGAACCCATCCGGCAGGTTTCCCACATATTTTAAATTCCGATTAAATTCAATGACTTTATCAGCAAAAGTTATATTTTCCATCTCAAATACTATTCTTCGTCTTCATCCTCTTCATCGGAAAGGGCCAGTTCAATATCAATAAACTGAATATACAATCCGGTAATATTATCATTGACATCATATCCAAAATAGACAGGATAAGCTCCGTCTCCAAAACCACTTGCAAACATTGGAATCTGATACGATGTATTGGGAATAGTCCAATTAATCCAATCTCCTAAATCTCTTTGATTAGCAGGATCAGCCTTAAAGCTCTTAGCAAAAATATCCGCAAAATAATCATCATAAATATTCTCAACATTAATTTCGGTGAGAAAGCGATCAAAATGTGGAATCACTTCTACATCTGTAATACATGCAAGACCCGCATCTACAGAAAACCCAAAATAATCTCCTTCTTCGACACCATCAAGCTCTTCATTTCCAATCAATGCTTCACGGTAAACGATAGGTTTTTCTTGTGTAAACTCTGCCTTTGCAACCGTATACCGGTCACCCCATTCTTCAGATTTCACTACTGCTATTTTGACAGGAAAATTTCCTTTGGGAACTTCAATAAAGTAAGGCTTTTCGCCAGCATTCAAATACACCAGCGGATCCCTTACAATCACTTTTCCGGAAGGTAAAGAAACATTTCCTATTTCCATTACTTCCATTTTTTGTGACAAAATCTCATCAGAAGTAAAGTAGGACTCCAGATCTGTAGGACAGACTAAAACATCTTTTACTTCATTCCACTTTTTCATCCAGTTTTCATTCATATTTTTATTTTTGTAATTTGAAATAATACTTAAAAGTACAGCTTATTTAATCATAATCAAACTCTTCTTCCCTTTTAAGAGTATAATAAATATTTGAAAACTTTTAATCTGAATCCCCTCAGCACTTCACAAAAAAAGGAGCCGTTTAGAGCTCCTTCAAATATATTATTGTATTTTGAATTAAATCAATCCGAATTGCTCGAAATGGTGAGTGAAATGCTTTCTATGCATAAGTTCCATCATCTCTTTATTTAATTTTCCAAAAACAAAATGCAAATGTTCTGCATCAGGATTTTCCTTATAATACACTATATAATTCTGCAAAGTATTTAAGAACGCTTCTTTTGCAGCATCAAGATTTTTATGTTCTAATGCTGGAAGACTTCCGTCTGCAGGAAGAAATGGTGCCGGAAAATCTTTCGGCATCTTTCTGTGGTTGTATAAAGAATCCTGGTATTTTTCCAGATTAGCTTCAGGCGTAAAGCACTGTTCAACCTCAGGTTCGCCCATACTATATTTAACTGTTTTTTCGAGATGTTCCAACATTTGCTGAGCCGTCATTTTCCCCCAGGCAGGTTGAGAACTTTCAGTCAGTCCGTTTAAAACTTTCTGAATTGTCTTTACCTTTAAATCTATAAATGGAGACTGCTTTGCAACCAATGTTAAGATGGTAGCTACACAAACCACCTCTTCACGCTGATTAACAACTTCCACCAGCCATTTTACAACACCACTCGGAATATTTCTGCCTTTTACCCCTCTGTTAATCTTTTCTTTTGCTGTTAAATAAACAGTTATTGTATCTCCGGCATAAACAGGCTTAAAGAAGCTACAGTTTTCCAATCCATAATTGGCTATCACTGGTCCTTTTTTACCGGATACAAATAATCCTGCTGCTGCAGAAAGAATAAAGTACCCATGAGCAACGGTTTTATCAAAGATTGTTCCTGTTAAACTGGTTGCATCGGTATGTGCGTAGAAATGATCCCATGAAACGTTTGAGAAATTCACAATATCTGCATCTGTAACGGTTCTTCCTGCAGTTTCTAAAGAATCTCCAACCTCAACTTCCTCAAAATATTTCTGGAATGGATGTTTATCCGAGAATTTTTTCTCTGCACCCTGCTGATAAATCTTAGTAATGGCAGTCAATGTATCCGGAGAACCCTGAATAGCCGTTTTTTGAAGAAAGAAATGAAGACCGCTTAATCCGCCCATTTCCTCTCCACCTCCAGCTCTTCCTGGGCCTCCATGCATCAAAGTAGGAAGCGGAGAACCATGCCCCGTACTTTCTTTTGCATTATCTCTGTTGAGAACGAAAATCCTACCGTGTTGAGAAGCCATTTTCCAGGATGTTTCAGCTACAAACTGATCATCATGAGAAATTATGGAACCTACCAAGCTTCCTTTTCCTCTTTTCGCCAAAGCTGCAGCTTCTTCTGCATCTTTATAAGGCATTAAAGTAGAAACAGGGCCAAAAGCTTCTACATCATGAGAAATATTTTTTTCAAAAGGCTTATCATTTAAAAATAATTTCGGACTCATAAATGCTCCATTTTCATAATTAGCATCCACAAGCTCATGCTGCCCGTCATAAACCAATTCCGTTTCAGCTTTTAATAGATTTACTTTTCTTAAAACCTCATCATATTGCTGTCTCCCTACCAAAGAACCCATTTTAGTTTCTCTGCTTAGAGGATTTCCTATTTTAGTTTGGTCTAAAGCTTTAGATAAAGCATTCTGAACATCTCCAATCAAATTTTCAGGAACGATAATTCTTCTGATCGCAGTACATTTCTGACCAGCTTTCGTGGTCATTTCATTACGGACTTCTTTGATAAACAAATCAAATTCAGGAGTTCCTGGTTTAGCGTCCAGACCAAGGATAGAACAGTTCAAGGAATCTGCCTCCATATTAAACCTAACAGCATTTCCTGCAATTGACGGTAAAGATTTTAATTTTCTACCTGTCGTCGCAGAACCTGTAAACAGTACGGAATCTCCATCCTGTACATAGTCCAGAATATTTCCTGGCTCACCACAAACCAATTGAACAGCACCTTCAGGAAGAATGCCGCTTTCGATCATATCCTGGAATACTGCATTGGTCAAATATGAACCAAAAGGAGAAGGCTTTACAATAGAAGGAACACCTGCTAATAATGAAGTTGATAATTTTTCCAGCATTCCCCAAACAGGAAAGTTATAAGCATTGATCTGAACCGATACGCCTTCACTTGGTGTTAAAATATGAGTCCCAAGAAAAGTTCCATTCGCTGAAATTTTCTGTGTATCTCCATCTACCCAGAACGGAGTATTGGGAAGCATTCTTTTAGCTAACCCAGAATAGGTAAAGAATGTACCAAATCCCCCTTCAATATCAACCCATGAATCAATATGAGTGGCTCCAGTTTTATAAGATAATTCGTAATATTTTTTCTTTCTTTCCAGTAGGTATATTGCTACTTTTTTGAGCATTTCTCCACGGTCATAGAAAGTCATTGAAGAAAGGTTTTTATATCCTATTGTTCTTCCAAAATCAAGAGCCTGCTCAAAATTAAGTCCTTCTGTATCCGAGACAGCTACCTGCTCGCCAGTCACAGCGTTATACAAAGGAATACCATTTCCGGTACCTTCTACCCATTCTCCGTAGATATAATTCTTTAATTTTTCCATAATTTAAAACAGAGTTTACTGTAGTCTTATTTATTTTATGATATATATTTTCTTATCAGGAAGACTGATGGTAATCTTTTTTCCGATCCACTCAATCCCTGTGATTAGTTTTACTTAAGTAAGAAATTTCATTTATTTTGTCTCCTGATATGGGAAAAGTTTTACCAATCCTTCATACAAACTTCTGTGTAAGATGGTTGCATGGTTGTCTCCTTCCATCATTTTGTATTCTATAGTCCAGTTTTTCTTGCCAGATTTTTTTAAAATATCGTCAATAGATTCTGCATCTTTTATCATTACCGGATGCTCTCCTTTCCCCACAGAAATATAAATGAACTTTTTGGTATCCGGAGATTGAGCAAGTAATTCTTTGGCTTGTTTTAAAAGACTTTCATCATCCCACCATAAGCTTGGACTGATAATAAAATAATTATTGAACATCTCAGGTCTCTTCAGTAAAATCTCTGTGGCCAGAAGACCTCCGAGAGACTGTCCGAATAAGTATGTATCTGCAGTTTTATAGTTGCTTTGTACTAATGGCTTCACTTCTTTTTCAAGAAAAGTAATGAACCTCTCAGAATGTCCTGTTGTAGGATAATCTTTCTGTAGATCTTTCAAATCCGTATGGAAAGTGTAATCTCTCTTTCTATCTATATTGGCGATCCCTACAACTATAGTCTCAGGCATCGAATACATCAAATTAAAAAACTGAACCAAACCTGAAACGTGGATAAAATCTTCATTTATGCTTCCATCCAGAAGATAAATAACGGGGTAAGATTTTGTTTTATCATAATTTTGTGGAAGATAGATATTTAAAGTTCTTTCCTCATTTAAGATCTTAGATTTTAAAACTCTTATTTCTCCAATACTAAGTGACTTTACAGCTGTTGATTGTGCAAAAACCACAAACTTAAAAGCTAATAAAACACTGCATACTATGAGGATTTTCTTTATCATATTCAATTTTATATTTTTCAAACCTTATCGGTTTCCAAGACCTATGAAGCTTAAATTTATCATATTATTTCAAATCTGCCCAGATACTGTAATCAACAATTTTAGTTGGTATTTGCTCCACAAATTCTGAAAAAGGCTCACAAGGAAGAATAGCTTCTTTTCCTTCTCTTGCCAATTCCTGATACAACTTTGTACCTTCTGTTTTCCAATGAATCATATCATCAGAAACATCCCGGATAATTTTTGCAGGACTTCCTACAATCAGCTTTCTGGAGTCACATTTAAAATTTGCAGGAACAAAAGCTAAAGCACCGATGATGCATTCATCTCCAATAACGGCTTTATCCATGACAACGGCATTCATACCCACCAGACAGTTTTTCCCAATATGTCCTGAATGAATAATCGCTCCGTGACCGATATGCGCAGATTCCTCTAAGATCGTTTCTATATTCGGGAAAACGTGAAGCGTACAATTCTCCTGTACATTGGCTCCGTCTTTAATGATAATTCTTCCCCAGTCTCCACGGATTACCGCATTGGGACCAATATAAACCTCTTCCCCAATTTCCACATTTCCAATAATCACCGCCTGAGGATGAATATAAGCAGAAGGTTTTATGATGGGACGAATTCCATGATATGAGTAAATGTTCATATTTTTTTAATTTGAAAATTTGAAAATATATCGATTTGAAAATGTAATCATTGAACAGATATTTTTGTAATACAAGGCTTTAATGAAAATTTTATGAGAGGGCTGACCTTCATTAGTCCAACTAATTATCTCATTTTCAAATTCTCAGATTTTCAAATTGATTAAACTTTTTCAATTATCATTGCATATCCTTGTCCGACACCGATACAAAGGGTACACAATGCATATTTTTTATTTTGCTTCTGAAGTTCCATCGCTGCAGAACCAATGATTCTGGCACCTGAAACTCCAAGAGGGTGGCCTATAGCTATTGCTCCTCCGTTGGGGTTTATTCTGGTATCGTCATCTTTTAACCCTAAGCTCCTTGTTACTGCTAGAGCCTGAGCAGCAAATGCCTCATTAAGCTCAATAATATCCATATCATTTAATGAAAGATTGAGTCTTCTCAATAATTTCTGAGTGGCTTCAACAGGCCCGATCCCCATAATTCTGGGTTCAACACCAGCAACGGCAGATCCTAAAATCTTTGCCTTAGGTTTTAATCCATATTTTTTTACAGCTTCCTCACTTGCCAGAATAAGTGCGGCTGCTCCATCATTCATCCCCGAAGCATTTCCGGCAGTCACCGTTCCTTCTTTTCTAAAGGCCGGACGTAGTTTTCCAAGTCCCTCCATAGAAGAGGTTGGTTTAATGAACTCGTCTTTTTCAAAAACGATCGGATCACCTTTTCTCTGAGGAATTTCTACTTTTACAATTTCCTCAGCCAACCTTCCGTTTTCTTGTGCTTTGGTCGCTTTTTGTTGAGACCAAAGTGCAAATTTATCCTGATCTTCTCTGTTTATCTGATGCATATCAGCCAGGTTTTCAGCCGTTTCTCCCATTCCGTCAACACCATACATTTCTTTCATTTTCGGATTGATAAAACGCCATCCGAAAGTAGTATCAAACATCTGACTATCTCTTCCGAAAGCAGCACTCGGTTTTGACATAACATACGGTGAACGAGTCATATGTTCAACACCCCCTGCAATATAAAGCTCTCCTTCTCCTGATGCAATAGAACGAAAAGCATTGGCTACAGCAGACATCCCCGAAGCACAAAGCCTATTGACCGTTTCACCACCTATTGTATAAGGAAGTCCAGCCAGCAAAAGGCCCATTCTGGCTACATTACGATTATCTTCTCCTGCCTGGTTAGCACATCCGAAGATTACATCTTCAATTTCTTCAACAGGAACATCTGGATTTCTAGCTACAATCTCTTTGATAACAATGGCAGCTAAATCATCTGCTCTTACTTCTGATAATCCTCCTTGTAATTTCGAAATAGGAGTTCTGATGTAATCTATAATGTATACGTTGTTCATAATATTAATTTGAAAATTTGAGAATGAGATCATTTGAAAATCATCCCATTGTCTTTTCTGTTTATTTTATTTTTTATCTCTTAGTTCTAATACCTTTTGTAAGGTATAGGGTTCGTATTTGAAATCCTGCCCGAACATTTTTTTCGCAATTTCCTCAATAGAAGTATTAAAACCAGCTTCTTTTCTTCTTTTATTGACATTCTGATGGTCTTTAATCGGCCAGACAAAATTCATAAGTACTGGTTTTCCATCTTTATCTTTTATCATTCCCCTGGAACCTTGAGTTCCGTAGATTTGCTCTTTATTTTCGTTCATCAAAAAGCGATCTTCCATCATCGCTACCATAGTAAAAGGAATCTCATTCTTTTTTCCGGCTTCCTTGATGAGAGGCAGATATTTTCCAATTTTGTTAGAATGTTGGATAACATACCACACTGCCTGATTCGTAGGTTCTCCTACAAGTGTTTTCCCGGGATAGCCATATTTTGAAATAATACCTTCAACTTTATGCATATTTATGCTGTCATGTTCTACAACCATTTCCCAACCTCTCTTTTTGAAATCTTCCTGATCAATATTTAATTTTTTCAGAACTTCTTCTCTTTTTTCAGGGGTAACATCGGAAGTAAAAAGCATTCTGTACCCCTGATCCACCTTCATGATCTCGTCCAGTTCTTTTTTCAGACCTTCATTCAGTTTCTGCTGGGCATCTATTAAAGCTGTTGACAGTCCTAAAAACAGTAAAAATATTCTTCTCATAGTATTGAATTGGTATTTATAGTTCAGTTACTTTCTTACCAATTTTATAAACCGTTCCTACAAATTTGGCAATCAATTCCTCATTCTGATTGGTGATATGAATATCGTAAACAGCTGTTTTTCTCGTATCATTTACCAGTTTGCTTTCAGCCCGGAATATATCGCCCTCTTTCCCCGCTTTGGTAAAATTGATAACACAGTTTAGAGCAACTGCTGCGTCCCCGGAATTATTAGAGGAAAATGCCAATGCAGAGTCTGCAAAAGCGAATGTAACCCCTCCGTGAACCGTTCTAAGCCCGTTCAACATCTCTTTTTTGACAGGCATTTCTATTAAACAATAATTTTCTTTTACTTCAATCATCCTGATATTCATCCATTGGGAAAAATAATCCTGATCGAGCATATAATCTGCAACTTGTCTCGGGTTCATTTCTATTATATGTTTGTTATTTCTTCATACAACTCATCAGATAATCTGTCGTAAACACTCATTGTTTTTCCCAGAATAACTTGTTCGTATGAAAGGTTCTCTGGATCTGATAAGTCTTCAGAGGTATAGGAAGTCTGTAAATCAATTCCATCCTCATCAGCTAATCTTTTGATCAACTCTTTATATTTCTGATTAAATTTTCCCAATAATTCAAGTCTTTCCTGCTGATCAACAGAAGGTGCTTCCTGAATTAAATACTCTTTCTCGATTAAAAGCCTTGTTTCCAACTCAGCCCGGAACTCGTCTATATTCATTTATTCAATCTGATAATTTAACAATGTAACAGTTGATCAATAAGATGCTTCGACAAGCACAGCATGACACTACAGTTGCTACATTGTTAGATTGGTATTTTGTTACATTTTACAAAGCAAAGGACTTTGTCTGTATCTTTCTTCCTGATATTCTCCATAAAGATTCTGCAGAGTTTCGGAGATCTTTGAATATCCTATTTCTTTTCCCCAGCTCAATAGCCCTTTTGGATAGTTTACTCCTTTCTGCATAGCCAGTTCAATATCCTGGTCATTCGCTACTCCTAATCTTTTGGCTTCCACAGCCTCATTAATCAGCATTGAAATAATTCTTAAAAATATCTGCTCATAAAGCGCATCGTTTTTTTCTACAACAGGCTTTTCCGCCCCTTCGCTATAATCATAAAAACCCTTTCCGGTTTTTCTTCCGTGTAGCTTGGCTTCAGACATACGCTGCTGTAATAATGATGGTTTATATTTCGGATCATAGAAATAATCCTTGTAGACTGTAGTGGTTACAGCAAAGTTTACATCCACACCGATCAGGTCCATGAGCTCAAAGGGACCCATCTTAAAGTTACCTAATGTTTTCATGGCATCATCTACCTGCTCCGGAGTGGCAATATTTTCCTCAACAATCCTTAATCCTTCTCCATAGTAGGGACGTGCAATTCTGTTAACGATAAATCCGGGGATATCTTTAGCAATAACAGGAACCTTCCCCCATTCTTTCATGAGGCTGTACATTTTTTCGGCTAAAGATTTTTCTGTTAATAAAGAAGGAATTATTTCAACCAATGGCATTAACGGCGCCGGATTGAAAAAATGAATTCCAATGAAGCGCTCCGGCTTCTTTAATTCCGCTCCTAAAGAAGTGATGGATATGGAGGAAGTATTGGAACTGATGATACAAGCATCAGAAACATAGTTTTCAAGTTCTGTAAAAACTTTTGTTTTAATTTCTTTGTTTTCAATAATCGCTTCAATGACCAGGTCAGAATCTTTTAGTTCCTGTAAAGTCTCTGCTTTTATAATATTATTTCTGATTTCTGTAGCTTTTTCTTGCGAAATTTTAGTTTTTTCAACCAACCTCTGAAGTGTTTTCTCCAGACCAGAAAGTGCTTTATCTATTTGTGGAGCCTGTGCATCGTATACAACAACTTTACACCCTGCCGTTGCAGCCACCTGAGCAATTCCGATACCCATGGTCCCTGCACCAATAATTCCAATATTCATAATTTTAATTTGAAAATTTGAAAATAAGTTAATTTGAAAATTATTTAAATTTTGATGTGGAAATAATCTTGGAAAGGATTAAAACAATCTCTTTTAAATCTGACAATAATTTCTCTTCAGGAGAATTCAAATATTGGGATTCTAAACATAATAAAAGCCAATATTCAGTTTCATCTGCCTCCTTAGCTGCAATCTTTATTTTATGGATAAAGTCAGCCTTACTTTCAGCATTTTGAGCTTCCCTTACATTGGCACCAATAGAAGTTCCTGATTTAAAAATTTGATTTGCCAATGAGAATTTATTAATCCTATATAAGCTTTCCGAAAATTCAACAATATTTAATGCAAACGTAAAAGTCTTATTTACAATAATATTTTCCTTATCGTTTCTCATTTTTAAATTTTCAAATTAACCCATTTTCAAATTGATTATTTTCCCTTGTAATTAGGTTTTCTTTTCTGTAAAAAGGCATTTACCCCTTCTATGAAATCTTCTGTTTCAGCAGCTTCTTGCTGTAGATCACCTTCCAATTCCAATTGCTCTTTCAGTGTATTATTATAGGAATGAGCAAAAGCTTTTTTAGTTAATTTAATTGCTGCTGTAGGCATATTCGAAAGTCTCTCTAAAATCTCCATTGATTTCGAGTTAAACTCTTCTTCTGCAAAAACCTCAGCTACCAATCCATAAGATTTTGCTTCTTCTGCATACAGTTTCTTTCCTGTAAAGGCTAAATAATTAGCAAGCTGTCTTCCTAATAGTTTTGGTAAGAAGTAAGTACCTCCTGTATCCGGGATCAACCCGATATTTGAAAACGCCTGAGCAAAGTATGATTTGTCATTTGCCAATACAAAGTCACAGATTAGAGCTAACATAGCCCCTGCGCCTACTGCGGGACCATTTACCAATGCTATAACAGGTTTTCTGCAATGAGTAATCTCTGTCACCAATGGATTATAATAATCTACAACGATTTTTCTGATGATATCATTATCATGATGCTCATTACCTTGTACGAAAGCATCATCTAAATTCTGACCCGAGCAGAATGCTCTTCCCCTTCCGGAAATCGCTACACATCTTACCGTATCATCTTCATTGCAAGATTTAATAAAGTCTTTTAAATCTGCCAAGGATGGTTTTGTCAGTGCATTTAAAGATTCTGGTTGATTAAGGTATGCAATTTTAAGCTTCCCGTCAAAATGCGTTTCGATATCAAGTTGTGTATACATAAAAAATTAATTTAAAATCAGATAAATATAACAATTTAACAGTATAAGAATGTAACAATTTACCAATTAAAGCACGACTATTTCAATGCTATACATTATTCATATTGCTGCATTTTCATAATACCAGATTGTTACATTAATTCATAATCAATGGCATTTAAAATAATCAAAAGGTTCGAGGCAGTCTAAACATTGATAAGAAGCCTTACACAAAGTAGAGCCAAACCTACTGATCTGTTTTGAATTCATAGAACCACAACGCGGACATTGTTTCGGTTTTCCGATATGATGTTCATCTGCTCCTTTCTCAGGAGGCGTGATTCCATATTCACGAAGTTTCTCTCTCGCTTCATCTGTTAACCAGTCAGTTGTCCAGATAGGAAACATCTTGGTTACTACTTTCGCATCCCAACCGTTCTCCTTCATGATCTTCGTGATATCCTCTTCAATAGTAAACATGGCAGGACAGGCAGAGTAAGTTGGTGTAATCACTACTTCACAAGCATTTTTGCCGGTAGCTTTTGCATCTCTTACAATACCTAATTCCACTATATTGATCACTGGAATTTCAGGATCCGGAACTTGGGATAATATATTTAATAAATCGTTCATTTCAATTTGAGAATTAGATAATCAGATAATTTGAAAATGAGAATATAAACTACAGACATTTTCAAATTACCCTATTTCCAAATTAACTCATTATTTCTACCATGTACATCCCGGATATGCTCTCTGCATGTATTGTAATTCGCAAAGTATATATCCAAAATATTCTGTATGATATCCGGTTCTTGATTTAGGCTGCATAAAATGATCTTTAGGATATTCTAATCCAAACTCCTGAAAATCTTTTTCCGTAATGGCAACAAACTGCTCATATAGTTCATCAACGTTTGGAGCAATATTTAAAGCAATCAGGTCATCCTCACCTTCTACTTTAGCAAAAAGACCTTGGGTATATTCCCAAATATTTTCAATCCCTTTAACCAAACGCTCACGGCTTTCTTCTGTTCCCTGAGCAAAAATCTTCATCCATGATGCTGTATGCGTATAATGATACTTCACTTCTTTCAGAGATTTCTGAGCAAGAGCTGACAATTCTTCATCTGCTGAGCTTGACAATGATTCATACATGAGTTTCTGATAAACAGAAAAAACATAAACCTTAAGAATAGTCTGTGCATAATCTTCGTTGGGAAGTTCTACCCAATGGGCATTGACATATTCATGTTCATATCGTAAAAATGCCAAATCATCTTCGCTTTTTCCATTATCAGCCACTCTTGAAGCATACTGATAAAAATTATTGGCCTGGCCCAACTCATCCAATGCAATATTTGTCAATGCAATATCTTCTTCTAAATAGGGGCCTTCACCACACCATTCAGACAGCCTTTGTCCCATGATAAAACTATCATCGGCAAACTTTAATAAATAATTGAATAATGCACTCATTACATATTTTTTACATCGTTAGGAATATCATAGAAAGTTGGATGACGATAAAGCTTGTCATCTGCAGGATCAAAGAAAGCTTCCTGATCCATTCCTTCTGAGCTTACAATATATTTACTTGGAACTACCCAAACGCAGGTTCCTTCTTTTCTCCTGGTATATACATCTCTTGCATTCTGCAAAGCCATCTCTGCTGTTGGTGCCTGAACAGTTCCGGCGTGTTTGTGGGATAATCCCGGTTTAGTCTGGATAAACACTTCCCATATATCTAAATTTGCCATAGTCAAATAAAAAATTTGAAAATTTGAAAATTCGAGAATGTGTTAATTAATTTTCAAATTAACTCATCTTCAAATTAACTCATTATAATATTATATTACTTCTTTTTCTTGTTTCTCCGCAAAAGCTGCCGCTGCTTCTTTTACCCAAAGGTTTTCTTTCTGCGCTTTCACTTTAGTTTGTAATCTTTTCTTATTACATGGGCCGTTTCCTTTCAGAATGGTCATGAATTCATCCCATGGAAGTTCTCCGAAATCATAATGTTCTCTTTCTTCATTCCATTTCAGGTCCTTATCCGGAATAGTCAATCCTAAGAATTCAGCCTGTGAAACCGTAACATCAATAAATCTCTGGCGAAGGCTGTCATTACTTTCTCTTTTCACCCTATAATTCATAGAAATTTTAGAGTTAGGAGAGCTATCATCATTAGGTCCAAACATCATAAGAGCAGGCCACCAGAAACGGTTTAATGAAGCTTGGGCCATTTCTTTCTGTTGTTTCGTTCCACGACAAAGAGCCATTAAAATTTCATACCCTTGTCTTTGGTGAAAAGATTCTTCTTTACAGATTCTAACCATTGCTCTGGAGTAAGGTCCATAAGAATTCCCCATCAGCATTACCTGATTCATAATTGCTGCACCATCTACCAGCCAGCCAATTGCACCTATATCCGCCCAGCTTAATGTCGGGTAATTAAAAATACTGGAGTATTTGGCTTTTCCTTCCAACATATCTTCATACGTTGCATCTCTGTCTGCTCTGATGGTTCCGTTTCCAAGGGTTTCAGTTGCAGCATAAAGGTATAGCCCGTGTCCTGCTTCATCCTGAACTTTCGCTAAAAGAGCCATTTTCCTTCTTAAAGAAGGCGCTCTGGAAATCCAGTTGGCTTCAGGCAGCATTCCTACAATTTCGGAATGTGCATGCTGTGAAATCTGGCGAACCAATAGCTTCCTGTAATCATCAGGCATAATATCTTTTGGTTCAACTTTATTTTCGTCGTGAACGTATTGAACAAATTTTTCTAAGTCCATAATTTTCAATTTAGCAGTGTATCAGTTTAACAATGTACCAATGATTGTTACACTGGTAAATTATTATATTGTTACATTAATTTTTTAAACGTCGTAATTAAGCATCACCACATTGGTTGTCGGGTGACATTGACATGTCAGAACGTAGCCTCTTGCTACCTCATCTTCGGTAAGAGCAAAATTTTTCTCCATAAAAACTTCACCTTCTAAAACTTCTGCCTTACACGTACAGCACACTCCTCCTTTACAAGCAAAAGGTACAGGAAGATTATCCTTTAAAGCTTTATCTAAGATACTTTCTTTTTTAGAATTAAGATGGAATGAATATTCATCATCATCAATAATCAGCGTTACCATACTTTCTATGTTGGCAATGGCTTTAAATTCCTCACTCATCTCCTCAGAATTTTCTTCATCCGGAGCAGTAAAGTATTCATATAAAACCTGAATAGCAGGCACCTTTTTCTCTTTCTTTAAATAATCGGAAATCCCTTTGATCATATCTGCAGGACCACAAATGAAATAGGTTGCCTCCTGAATATTAATATCTGTATACCTTTCAAATAAGTGATCTAATTTTTCAGGAGAAATTCTCCCTTCAAAAATAGGATCTTCATGCTTTTCACGGCTTACCAGATAAACAACCGACAGCCTTCCTTTAAACTGCTCTACCAACTTATCTATTTCCGCTTTTTTCATTACATGGTTCATGCTTCTGTTACTATAGAACAGGTAAGCATTACTATTGGGTTCCTGATAAAGGCTTTCTTTAATATTGGAAAGAACTGGGCTGATTCCACTTCCTGCAGCTAAACCAACATAAGTTTTGGTATTCGTTGGGTGGTACGTTGTATTGAATCCTCCCATTGGCGGCATTACCTCTAGTACTTCATCCATATGAAGATGCTCATTAAAGTATCCTGAAACTTTTCCTCCTTCTAAAAGCTTTACCAATACTTCCAGCGTGTTACTTTTTTCACTTGGAGCATTACAGATAGAGTAAGAACGTCTCTCTTCATTTCCATCAATCATCATTCGGAAGTTCAGATACTGCCCCTGTTTGAATCTGAATTTATCTTTCAACTCCTCAGGAACTTCCACTGCAACATTAACAGCTTCATGAGTATCTTTCTGAACTTTTACAGTTTTTAATTTATAAAATGAATTCATTTTTTCTTAAGTATTCTATTAATTTTTCCACCTTCGCACTTAGGCAAACTGTCCTGGGCATGAATTTTCACTTTTGTGGTTATTCCTACCCGTCTTTTTATTTCGTTTTCTATATTTTTTCCAAAATTCCCAACAAAAATACCATAATCATCGGTATTAGGTTCAACTTGTTGAGACTTTACAAATTCATCATCAATTTCCAGATCAATATCTAACGCTACACACATATGTTCCTTTTCAATCGGTGTCAGATAATAATTAGGTACAACTCCCTTAACATGGGAGAATGCTTCTTCAATCTGGCTTGGATATACATTAACTCCTCTCACAATCAGCATATCATCAGCTCTTCCTAAAAGAGGTCTCATTTTCACCATGCTTCTTTTAGAATTTTCATCATAATACAGACTGGTAATATCGTTCGTCCAATATCTTAAAAGAGGCATCGCTTTCTTCGTTAAGGTTGTGATCACTAATACCCCTTCTTCCCCAAAAGGAACCGGCTGTTTAGTGACAGGATCTAAAATTTCCGGATAGAAGTGGTCTTCCCAAATATAAGATCCTCCTTTTTCTTCAAAATCCTCCATAGAAACTCCGGGACCTATAATTTCACTCAATCCATAAATATTAGTGGCATGAACTCCTAATCTTTCCTCAATATGATTCCTGATAATCTCTGTCCATGGCTCGGAGCCCAATACAGCATACTGCAAACTGATTTCATTAGCGGAAATTCCACGATTGGCAAATTCATTTGCAATCGTCAAAGCATAAGATGGAGAACAGCAGATAACCTCTGGTTTAAAATCCATAATTAAATCCACCTGTCTCGCTGTCATTCCACCTGAAATAGGAAGAACACTCATCCCCAGTTTTTCAGCACCATAGTGCAGTCCCAATCCACCGGTAAAAATACCATAACCATACGCATTATGCAATTGCATTCCGGGCTTTGCTCCTGCTGCATTCAGAGACCTTGCTACGACTTCACTAAAAAGATCAACATCTTCTTTTGTATATCCTACTACCGTTGGCTTTCCTGTAGTTCCGCTTGAGCAATGAATCCTTTGCAGCTCATTTTTAGGAACAGTGAATAATCCAAATGGATAGTTATTTCTTAAATCCTGCTTATAAGTAATGGGTAGTTTTGAAATGTCTTCAATTGATCTAATCTCCTGAGTCGATATTCCCAACTCATTAAACTTCTCCTTATAAAAATCCGATCTCTCTTCAAGATAACCGACCAGATTTATCAATCGCTCAGATTGAAGCCCTCTCAATTGGTCGAGCTTTAAATATTCAACTGAAAAATCCATATCCAACTAACTAACATTTGTTAGGTGTAAATTTAAAAAGATTTTAGGAGCTGGCAAAATTTTTATGACATTCGTCATATTTTGAATGATTCTAAATAATTAATGTGGGTCTAAATTATATATAGGACTTGTTATTCGTGCATTCGTGGCTATCGTGTAACCTCCTCGCAAAAAAACGATTTTACAAGCTGAATATAGATTATTTTTGGTTTCCGAGAAGTCCAAAAAGTATTTTATCTCTAATTTCATCAGTAATCTCTCTAGTCGATTCTGTATTTCTTTTGAACCAGAAATAAGAGTTATTAAGCGTATGAAGAATAAATCGTGTAGTAAAAACAGGAGATCGCAGTTCCCATTTTTCAGCTTCGTATATTGAAGAAATCAGCTGTTCAACTTCCTGCTGATATTTTTTTCTTAATTCAACAAACTCCGGGAGTCTTTCGTCCAAATGCTTCCATTCATTAGAATAGATATGGGTAACGTCCGGATTTTTGAGTACAACTGATAAATGCTTTTCAATAAAAAGATTCAGTTTATCTTTAGGGTTAATATCCGTATTTTGTACTTCCTGGAGCTCAACAAAGAAATCCTGCGCAATTCCAAAGCAAATCCATTCCAGAATCTCTTCCTTGGAACGGATATGTGCATATAAAGAAGCTGCTTTTATATTGAGTTTGGTAGCCAGGTCCCGTACAGAGCTGCCCATATAGCCTTTCTCTTTAAAAAGCTGAACGGCTTCGTCTAAAATTTTCCTTTGTTTTTCTTTAAGTTCCATTGATAAAATGCAAAAGTAACTATTCTGATTCAATCCATAGATTTTTAACCAGCAAATCCTTATAAGTTTTATCATTTATTTATAAAACTGACGATTTTTACATTTATTCAGGCTTCAATTTCAATATTCGGAAAATTTGTCAAGTTAATTTTACGTTAAAAATAGCATATCCGGAAAATTTGTCCGTTTTTTTTGTAAATTTAATAATTGAACAGTTTTTGCGATAAGGTAATCGAATTAAATGATAAATAATTGATAGCATTAAGAAACTGAACCTTAAAATTTGGTTTCTTGATGTTTTTTAAAGAAATTAAACCGACTTAATCATTACAAAAAATATACAATATGAACTTAAACCAATATACTGTAAAATCACAAGAAGCCATTCAGGCAGCACAGCAAGTTGCCATGGAGCTAGGTAATCAAAGCATAGAACCACAACATCTCCTTGAAGGAATTTTCCAGGTAGATGAAAATATCTCACCTTTCTTATTAAAGAAATCTGAGGCTGACGCTAATTTGGTAAGAGAACGAAACCGCGAAAGTTTAGAAAGCCTTCCTAAAGTACAGGGAGGAAACATCTACCTTTCACAATCTGCCAATAAAGTTTTATTAGATGCTCCCAACATCGCTAAAAAAATGGGAGACGAATATGTAACGATTGAACATTTATGGTTATCTCTTTTAGAAACTAATTCTGAGGTTTCTAAAATGTTGAAAGATATGGGAGTAACCAAAAGTTTACTCGAAGGTGCAATAAAAGAATTAAGAAAAGGAAGCAAAGCTACTTCTGCAAGTTCAGAAGAAACTTATCAATCCTTAAACAAATATGCCAAAAACTTCAACGAGTTAGCGGCTGAAGGGAAACTGGATCCGGTAATCGGGCGTGATGAAGAAATCAGAAGAGTATTACAGATCCTTTCAAGAAGAACAAAAAACAACCCTATCTTAATCGGAGAACCCGGGGTTGGTAAAACTGCGATTGCCGAAGGAATTGCACACAGAATTATTAACGGCGACGTCCCTGAAAACCTAATGGATAAGACATTATATTCATTAGATATGGGTGCCTTAATTGCTGGTGCTAAGTATAAAGGAGAATTTGAAGAGCGATTAAAATCCGTTGTGAACGAGGTGATTAAATCGGACGGACAAATCATCCTTTTCATTGATGAAATTCATACTTTGGTTGGAGCCGGAGGTGGAGATGGTGCCATGGATGCTGCCAATATATTAAAGCCGGCATTAGCAAGAGGAGAATTAAGAGCTATCGGAGCAACTACTTTAAATGAATATCAAAAGTATTTTGAAAAAGACAAAGCTCTTGAAAGACGTTTCCAGAAAGTAATGGTAGAAGAGCCGGATACAGAATCCGCAATCTCTATTCTTCGTGGTATTAAAGATAAATATGAGGCCCATCATAAAGTAAGAATCAAAGATGAAGCAATCATTGCTGCAGTAGAAATGTCTCAGCGATATATTTCAGACAGATTTTTACCGGATAAGGCTATTGACCTTATTGATGAGGCTTCGGCAAAATTAAGAATGGAAATCAATTCCAAGCCGGAGGAACTGGATGTTTTAGACAGAAAGTTAATGCAGATGGAAATTGAATTGGCTGCCATTTCAAGAGAAGGTAACCAAACTAAAATTGACCATTTAAAAGAAGATATTTCAAAAATTTCTGAGCAGAGAAATGAAATCAATGCGAAATGGTTAAAAGAAAAACAGAAAAGTGAAGATCTCACACAGATCAAAAAAGATATTGAATCTCTGAAACTTGAAGCTGAAAGAGCTTCCAGAGCTGGAGATTATGCAAAGGTTGCTGAAATTCAGTACGGAAAGATTAAAGAAAAAGAAGATGATTTGGAGAAGCTGGAACTGGAGATGCAAAATCATCAGAATGAACTGATTAAAGAAGAAGTGACTGCAGAAAACATTTCTGAAGTCATTGGAAAATGGACCGGTATTCCGGTAACCAAACTTCTTCAGTCTGAAAGAGAAAAATTATTACATCTCGAAACCGAGCTGCACCACAGAGTGGTAGGACAAGAAGAAGCTATCCAGGCTGTTGCTGATGCTATCAGAAGAAACAGGGCAGGATTAAGTGACGAGAAAAAACCTATCGGATCATTCCTGTTTTTAGGAACAACCGGGGTTGGTAAAACTGAGTTGGCTAAGGCTTTAGCAGAGTTTTTATTTGACGATGAAAACAATATGACGAGAATTGATATGAGTGAATATCAGGAACGTCATTCTGTTTCAAGATTAGTAGGAGCGCCTCCGGGATATGTAGGATATGATGAAGGAGGACAATTGACAGAAGCAGTAAGAAGAAGACCTTATTCTGTGGTTCTTTTAGATGAAATCGAAAAAGCCCATCCTGATGTTTTCAATACCTTATTACAGGTTTTGGATGATGGCCGTTTAACAGACAACAAAGGACGCGTTGTGAATTTCAAGAACTCAATTATCATTATGACTTCCAACCTGGGGTCACATCTGATCCAGGAAAACTTTGAACATCTCACAGATGAAAACAGAGAAGAGGTTATAGAGAAAACAAAAGATGAAGTTTTTGACTTATTAAAGCAAACCTTACGTCCGGAGTTCTTAAACAGAATTGATGAAATTGTATTGTTCCAGCCGTTAAACAAAAAAGAAATCGGAAAAATCGTTCAATACCAATTGAGAGGATTTAATGAAATGCTGGCAAAACGAAACATCATCATGACAGCTACTCAAGATGCTGTAGACTATTTGATGAATAAGGGCTATGATCCGGCTTTCGGAGCCAGACCTTTAAAAAGAGTAATCCAACAGGAAGCGTTAAATAAACTTTCAAAAGAGATTCTTGCAGGGAACGTCAATGACGGAGATCGAATCACTCTGGATTATTTCGACGAAACAGGGCTGGTTTTCAGACCTTCAGAAAAATAAAGTAGTTTTTTTCATATATATTATTTTTGTAGTAAGTGCCGTAGACAGAATCTACGGCACTTATTTTTTTCATCTGATAATTACCCTGATTACTTTAATACTTATTCATATATTTACCTAAGTCAAGTATTTTATTAATTAAAACTAAAATTATTATGAAAAAATTAAAAAGAAGTGATTTAAAGAATATTAAAGGAGCAGGACCTTCGCCAATTTATTGTGAGCTTGACAGATCTTGTCCTCCCGGCCTTTGCTGTACTGCCGAAAATGTCTGTAAAGATTTTACAAAATACCCATGTGTATAATGGGAACAATCAAAAAAGGGCGGGAATAAATTCTCGCCCTTTTTTATTAGCAAAGATTTCAGTTCATTACAATATCTCACCTAGAAACACAATCCGTAAAAACCCGGTTAATAAATCGGAAAAACACGAACCATTTAACGTAAAAAATTTACGAGATTTGCAGTACTAACTAACATTGTATTATAAAACTGACATTATGGAAACAAAACCTACTTTTGAAGGTGACATTGAAACGCTTAACAGCCCAGGCACCATGACACATGCTTTTATCAAGGAACTGATTAATAATTACCGTAACAACCAACTGCAAACTATTAACAAGAATCTTGAAATGGATGATGCCCATTCCATCTGGTTTGATCTTCCAAAACTTAAAAAATTTATCGCGGATATGGAAGCAGAAGCTAAAAAAAATAATCCTTCAGTTACCGAAAAAGATATGGGTATCCGGTTTTATTATGCCGCGTATCCAAAAGCAGAAAATTGGGATATGATGAAAAACCACCCTATTCCAAAAGAATATGCAGAAAAACACACTTTGGTAATGGTTCCTACTTTGAAAAAAGAAGATGGAAACGGAAAATTATTAGACTTCGACTTTAATGTTCTAACTTGTAATGGAAAGCCTCTTGCTGTAGCACTAAAATCTACCAGTGCAATACCGCCAGTAGAAGATGGAGGACTTGCACAAAATCATGGAAATTTAATTCCGCCAGACGGCACGGTATCAGAATCATATTAAACCCCCGATAAAGACAATTATCTAAACAAAAGTAAATCTAATGACCGATTTCCAAAAATTGTTACAAGAATCCATGTTCTGGGCAGAAGGGCTAGCAGCTCTTGCAGCCCTTCTTTCATATCATAAAATCAAAAATCAATATTGGAAATATTTCATGTTTTATTTAATCTTTATTTTTTTATGTGAAGCTGTTGGAAAATGGGGCGATCTGTTTATACAATATAATAAAGCAGCTTTTTATAATTACTTTGTCATTCCCATTCAATTCATATTTTTTTATTGGTTATATGCAGCAAAGTCATTTGGGAAAACGAAACTATTTGTTGGGTTATCCCTATTGTATTTGTTTTCATTTATTCCAAGCGAAATCATGTTTTCATCCGATAAGATCATGTTCTCCCTTAATTATACTTTAGGCTGCCTCATTCTGATGATCCTGGTCATTATGGAATATTACCAGCAGATCAACTCGTCAAACATTCTTAACTTTGATAAGAACAGGATGTTCTATATTAATCTTGGGGTTACTTTATTTTATATAGGTACTTTACCATTCTGGACCTTCCTGTCGTTTATCAGAGAGTACCGGGGAATATTCAATATCTATTTTGATTATTTTCTGATTTCAGGAATTATTATGTATTTATTATTCTCAATTTCATTCATATGGGGAAAACAGAGCTCTTAATAACAATAATTTTATTCAATATATTCTTTGTCTTGTTTGTAGCTGCCGTAATGGTATACATCAGAAAATATAAGCAACGTAAAAAAGAGTATCTCAATGAAATTGAAATAAAAAATGAAATTCACCAGAAAGAGCTATTGGCTACTCAATTGGAAATCCAGCAGGCAACAATGCAACAAATCGGAAGAGAGCTCCATGATAATATCGGGCAGAAATTAACCCTGGTAAGTTTGTACACCCAACAGCTGCTATACGAGAACAAAGTACCTGAAGTAAGTGAAAGAATCGAGCAGGTTTCGCAAATTATCAATCAATCACTACAGGATCTCAGGAGTCTTTCAAAAACCCTGACTGATGATAATATCAACCAAAAGGAAATTGTAACTTTGATACAGGAAGAAGTTGACAATACCAATGCATTCAAAAAATGCAGAGTAATTTTTGAACACAACTTCCAACAGCTCGATTTGGGGTTTGTCCATAAAAATGTATTGCTCAGGATCACTCAGGAATTTATTCAAAACAGTATAAAACATGCTCACTGTAAAAATATTTTCATTAACCTGAATACATCCGAAGATATACTTTGGGAACTGAATATCAAAGATGATGGAATTGGATTTGATCAAGCCCATACTACATCCAACGGAATTGGATTAACCAATATGAAAAACAGAGCAAAAATAATCGGAGCAGACTTTAGCATGGAAAGTCAGAAGAACATAGGAACTACACTCAATATTATCTTAAAAAAACAACCATGAAAAAAACAATTGTTATCGTTGATGACCATGTACTTATTGCAAAAGCACTGGAAGGAATTATTGATAACTTTAAAGATTTTGAGGTGATTTATGTTTGTGAAAACGGAAAAGACCTTATTCAGAAATTTGAGAATAACAGCAAAATTCCTGATATTATTCTTTTGGACATCAGCATGCCTATTATGGATGGCTTTGAAACCGTACTCTGGCTAAAAGAGAATCAACCCGACATCAAGGTAATGGCTCTAAGCATGCAAGGTGATGATAAAAGCGTCATCAAAATGATAAAAAACGGAGCTAAAGGCTATCTTTTAAAAAACACCCACCCTAAAGATCTGGAAACCGCACTTATCAAATTAAACACTGAGGGATTTTTCTATCCTGAATGGGCGTCACGAATTATTTTCTCCAACATGAATAATGAACAGGAAATTAAAAATACAGTGAGGATTTCCGATCGTGAAAAAGAGTTCTTAAAGTATACTGTTACCGAACTTAGCTACAAAGAGATCGCCGATAAGATGTGTTGTAGTCCAAGAACGGTAGAAAGCTACAGAGACCAACTATGTGAAAAATTAGACTTAAAAACAAGAGTAGGCTTAGCTGTATTCGCAATTAAAAATGGTTTTGATTAATTTTTTAAATTAAAATAAACTATTTAGCTAATAATTTCAAAAAATAAAAATATTTATCAATTATGCAATGAATAATAAATTTTATTACATAATTATAATGAAAATGCGAAAATTCATGTGGAAATTATGAAAACAACAAAATGAAGCTTAAAAGCCTAAAACAAAGTAAAAATTAACAAAAATTATTACAAAATTTTAAATTTTAACCATCAAAAAACCATATAACTATATAAAATCCTCAAAACAACATATTGCAAGCTAATTGAAAATAATATAATTTCGTTCTTCCACACAATTATAAATATTGAACAATGAAAAAACTATTATTTGGAATCCTTGCATTAGGATTCATGTCTTCGTGTAACAGCGACAATGTTTCAAATCAAAGTGAAGATGCAACTAACAAATCTGAGCCCACTGCAAGCCTAACCGGCAAAAGATCTTGCCCGTCAGAGGAAATCAGAAAAGAAGCCCTTCAAAAAAGTCCGGAGCTTAGACAAAAGTATGCTCAAATGGAAGCCAATATAGAAAAATTGGCCAACGAAATCAAATTAGGAAAAGTTCTAGCAGATGGTACCGTTGAAATCCCTGTAGTAGTTAATGTATTATACAATACTTCTGCACAAAACGTTTCGGATGCCAGAATAGCAGAACAAATTACAGTATTGAATCAGGATTTTGGGGGAACAAACAGTGACGCTTCTAAAATACCTGCAGAATTTCAATCGGTAAAATCCGGTGATGTAAAGGTAAGGTTCAGATTAGCAAATACAGTAAGAAAATCTACAACCAAAACAAGTTGGAGTACCAATGATGCTATGAAAAAAGCTTCTACAGGAGGTATTGACGCGACAAGCCCATCCAGTTATTTCAATATCTGGTTAGTAGGCAGCATGGGAGGCGTTCTTGGGTATGCCACCTTCCCTGAATCTGCAGGACAATGGAATGACGGGGTTGTAATCGCTTCACCTTACTTTGGAAAGACCGGAGCAACTTCTCCATTCAATTTAGGAAGAACAGCAACTCACGAAGTAGGTCACTATCTTAACCTTAGACACATCTGGGGAGATGCGAATTGCGGAAATGACCAGGTAGCTGACACTCCTACACAAACAGGTCCTAACTATAATAAACCAAGCTATCCTCAAAATAACACATGTAGCGGTGTATCAAGATCTATCATGTTCATGAACTATATGGACTATGTAGATGATGCTGCCATGTTTATGTTTTCTGCAGGACAAAGAACAAGAATGCAAGCTGTCGTTACTTCATCAGGACCGAGAGCAGGCTTAAGAGTTAACTAAAAATCAATCGATATGTTAAAAAATCCTTTCTCAAAATTTGAGAAAGGATTTTTTTATATTTTTGGCGTCGTTTAATTTAAACTACACAGAAAAACACATTATGATGAATAAAATAGTACTGGCATCCGCTATATTACTAACATTATGTTTTTATAAAGCACAGGATACTATTCAATTTCAAAAAGATTACGAATATAATTCAAGCATTGCCATTCCCGAAAACAAGCCTTTTCTACAAAAAGAATGGGTAAAAAAATCAATTGCACCTACCATTCTTTTTACAGCAACAGCAGCTACCTGGGGTGAGCGAAAAAATATTCGCGAAATTCGTAACCGGTACCTTCCTAATTTCAAAGCAAGCTTTGATGACTATCTTCAATACGCTCCCGCCGCTACCGTATACGGTTTGAAACTGGCAGGCGTTAAAGGACGAAATAATGTTGGAAGAGCCACACTTTCTTATGCAACAAGTTTGGCCATTATGGGTATTATAGTAAATTCTATTAAGTACACGTCAAAAGTTGAACGCCCGGACGGATCTGCTAAAAACTCATTTCCTTCAGGACATGCCGCAATGGCTTTCACCAATGCCAGCTTTCTACATAAAGAATATGGAATTGTAAACCCAGCTTATAGTATTGGCGGATACGGTGCAGCAACACTCACCGGGCTTGGAAGAAATCTGAATAACAGACATTGGATGCCGGATATTCTGGCAGGTGCAGGAGTAGGTATTCTTTCTACTGAATTAGGATATTTCTTCATAGATAAATTTTATAAAAATAAGGGTGATAATTTAAGCTTGCTTTCAAGAATAGAAAGCAACGGCAACCCTTCTTTCCTTTCCATAAAATTGGGTTCCGCACTTGCTACTTCCAACTTCCTTAAAGAATCTGAATTAGACAACAAAAAACAGGTTGGTTTTGAAACAGGGCTGGAAGGCGCTTATTTCTTTTCCAAAAAATGGGGAGTAGGTGGAGACCTCAGCTTTAGCAGTTTTCCTATCAAACCTGTAAGGTTAACATTAGATGATGAGGAACATTACGAAAATTTTGATGTCACTACCCAATCTTTAGGTTTCCTTTATTTTGGAATAGGCCCCTATTTTTCGCATGAATTTTCAGAAAACTGGCAGCTAACCTTAAGAGCTACCGGAGGCTATTCTACATCAGCCAGCGGAAAAGTATCCGTAACGAGTGAGCATGTCAATACCCCTAACAATGAACTTGAAATAGCGACCTACAAACCTTCCAATACCTTTCGTTGGAATTTCGGAACATCACTCACTTATAAATTTAATCCTGAACTGGGAATTACGGCTTATGCAGATTACAATCAGCTGAAGCCTACAATGACCTACAATTTTAGTGAACTGGTAAAAGATGATGAGGAAATGAATGAAGTATTTAACAGAGTATACGCTCATGAAAAAATCAAATATTTCACCATTGGCCTAAGATTAACAGCCTACTTTTAATAATAAAAAAGAGGCTGTCTCAAAAGGACAGTCTCTTTTTAGTATTTCATTGAAAAAAGATTTCGATATTTTGAATAAAAAAAATATCTTGGAAAAAAGAAGATATAAGTCAAAAAAGCAGTCTGTTTTAGGCTGCTTTTGACATTTTCTTTAGATTGTGGGCAATTGCGAGTATGCCGATTTCTACCTCGACTTTATTTTTTCCCCGAAGCATGAATCGTTTAAAATTTTTGTTGTGTTTGAGCTCTGCAAAAACAGGTTCAACATCATGGCATCTTTGTTTTCTGAGTTTGATGCCCTTGCTGGTATTAAGAAGTTTGAAAACCTTTTCTCTGATTTTTGCCAATTTAGGATTGTTTTGTGAAGTGGTTATTTGTCCCGATTTCTGATCTTTTCTGAAGTAATTATATTTAACATAAGCTTTTATTTTCTTAGATTTTAACAAGTTGTAATTTTCTTCTGAGCCATAACCAGCATCAGCAACAAGCTCTTTGGGAGCTTTATGATAGCTTTCTTCAAAACCCAGTAAATGAGTCGCTAATGTTTTGGTGTCTGTTGGGTTGGGATGAATTGAATAATGTAAAATGAATTGTCTATGGGTAGAAATTTGTAGATTGTAAGCGGGTTTTAGTTGTCCGTTTCGCATATGATCCTCCTTCATTCGCATAAAAGTAGCGTCTGTATCGGTTTTGGAATAGGAATTTCTATCTTCTAATAATTCTTGCTGTTTTTTATATTTCTCTAAATTATCTGCCCAGTTTTTCTTAGCATAATTCAGTTTCTGACGAACTTTTGAAGCTACTTTTTTATCTTTCAAAACTTCATTGATCTTTTCGATGGTTTGAGTTACTTTTTCAGAATCTACTTCTTTAAAATCAATACTTTCTGTATTTTCAAGCTCGTCTTTGGCAACTGTTTCTGCATAGTTCCAAAGCTCTTCTAATTGCTCTGCAATCCTTTCTTTGTGTTTTTTGACAGCTCTTCCCCAAACAAAAGTATAGCGATTGGCATTGGCTTCTATCTTGGTGCCATCTACAAAAGTGGTTTTCAGACTTACCAAACCTTCCTTTTCCAAAAGAAGAACAATTTGTGTGAAAATAGCTTTAATCTCACCTTTCAATCGTTCACTACGGAACCTGTTTAAGGTGTTATGATCGGGACGGCTCATTGCAGAGAGCCACATAAAATGGATGTTTTCTTTCAAGGCCTGCTCCATTTTGCGGCTTGAATAGATATTGCTTAAATAGCCATAAATCAAAACTTTCAAAAGCATTTTCGGGTGGTAGCAAGATGTTCCGCCAGGTTTGTAGGTTTTAATTAAGCTTTTGATATCCAAGCCATCAATAATGTTTGAAACAATTTTCACAGGATGTCGCTCATCAATCAACTCCGATAAATTGGGAGGAAAAAGCAGATTTTCTTTGGGGGTGTAATCTTTAAAGACTACTTTTGACGTACTTAACACAATGCAAATTAATCAATTTGCAACTATTAGGAAAGCGAAAGCTTTCCTTTTTGCATAAAAAAGGCTATCTCTTTTGAGACAGCCTCTTTTATTATACTTTTTTGGTATTATTTTCCGGGGTGTAATCCATAAAAATTCCCCCATCAAGATTGACCGATTTTACTTTCTTTTTAGTGGGAATCGTTAACGTAGTCTGCTTTTGATTTTTTTCCCATAAAGATGGTGTAAAATGAAGCTTTTCTACTCCCCCGTCATCATATGTGATTACCGCATCAAAAGGAATGGCAAAACCTCCAACATTATCAATATTCACACTTAATAAACCATTATCCTGCTGGGCTCTCACAATTTTCAAATCTATATAATTATTGGTGTAGAACCAATTATTCCAGAACCAATTCAAATCTTTCCCAGATCCTGTATTCATTGAATAAAAATAATCCCAAGGAATAGGATGCTTTCCGTTCCAGTTATCCATATAATGATGTAAAGCTTTTTTAAACAGTTCATCACCCAGATAATCTTTTAGTGCCAGATAAGACAAGGATGATTTAACATAAGAATTATTCCCATATCCTGCTCCACTCACCTGTGTACTCATCGTAATGATAGGTTGATCCTGTTCTGCAGAAGGATCATCGATCCATCTTTTTACTCTAAAATTTTGATAAAACTCTTTTGCTTTAGCCTCTCCGTTCTCATCAATACCAATCAGATATTCCAATGTTGTTGCCCAACCTTCATCCATAAAAGCATAACGCGTTTCATTGATTCCCATATAAAAAGGGAAATAGGTATGAGCAATCTCATGATCAGCAGTCAATCTTGCATCCTGAAAATCCTCAGGAACACTACTGTCATTAATCATCATTGGATATTCCATATCAGCATACCCTTGAATAGCAGTCATTACAGGATATGGATATTCTACTCCCGGCCAGTTCTTTGAAAACCAATCCAAATTATAGCGCATCCATTCTACATAATGTTCAAAATCTTTTGTTCCGGCTTTATAAGCAGCCTGAACACTCGCTCTTTTTGTTTTCAGCTGAACACTTGAGCCATCCCAAACATAGTGGTTACTCAGCGCAAAACAAAAGTCAGTAATATGGTTCGCTTTAAATTTCCAGGTATTCCACTTATTCTGCTTCGTTACCTTTCCGGCTTTCATTTCTTCCTGATTGGCTATATGAATCACCTGATCACTTTTCAAAGAGGATTTATATCTTTTTAAATAATTGGGCTGCAACACAGCATCCGGATTCAGGAAATCTCCAGTAGCCCATACCACATAGTTTTTAGGAGCTGAAATCGCAAAATTATAATCATTAAAATCATTATAAAATTCCTGACGGTCAGAATGAGGAAGCATATCCCATCCATTGTAATCATCATACACTGAAATCCTTGGGAAAGAATAGGCTACATAAAAAGTTTCAGGGTCGATCTGACCTTCTCTCCCACTCTGTACGGATAAAGGATATTCCCATTCAATTTTAATCTCCGATTTTGATTTCGATTTTAGAACCGTCTGCAGCTTTATATTCGCGACAGTTCCCCAATCATCACTATTAATATTGTATTTTTCCCCATTCACCATGAAAGATTTAATATGTAATCCTGAAGACAAAAAGTCTTTAGAAACAAACCCTGACCTTGGTGCCTGAGGCTTGTGAAGGTTGTTGACAAATCTTATGGCTAACGAATGTAGATCACTAGGACTATTATTGCTATACACAATTGTTTCTTTTCCAGAAACAATTTTTGTATTGGCATCTACCTTAACCTCAACATTATACACCCCCTTATTCTGCCAATAATTCTTTCCGGGAGCTCCGGAGATATCACGTGTTCCATTTTCATATGCTTTTTTAATATTTCTCGGCATGTATAATTCCTGTGCTGAAAAATAATGCATCGAAGTAACCATGATCAATCCAAAAAGCAGTCTCTTCATATCTAATTTTTAAAAATAAGTCTCAAAATTATGAAAAATGTAACAGAGAAAACTAAATTATCCTAATTTATACAATAATAAAATTGATTTTTAACGTATTTTTTTTACATCCTATCTGCTTCATCCGCTTTTTTAATGGTTTTTGTCTTTTTAACAGATTGATTTCCGAAATTAAACTTCAAGGAAACCGAAAGACTTTGGGCATCCCGGTAATCCAGGAAATAGTTATCCTGATTAGCATATTTTGTACTGACTTTTTCTCCTGAAGTCCTGAAAATGTCATTGAATAAAAGACTTGCCTCTAATCTTTTGCTAAAAAACTTTTTATTCATCACAAGATAAGCCGTAGACGAGCTTGAAACCCTGAAAGTTCCTTGTATAGAAGGAGAATTATACCGATGTCCTACTTCCACTTTCCAATCACTTTCTTTATCCAGAACAAAGCTTGTCGAAATATCTGAAACCAAATTCCATACTTTATTATTGTATAAAATCTGATCAACTCCAATAAAATAATTTTGATTATTTTCAAGATTTTCAGAAATGCTGATACTCCACCAGGGTTTAATTTGTAGATTTTTATATATACTCAAACCATAAGCTTCTCCTTTTTCGATATTGGTATAATGGTAAATTAAATTATTAGTACTCGGTTCCTGAAATGAAATTTCCATAGACGGATAGAGCTCTTTCCGGTAATACAGTTCAAAGTTCCATTCTTTCCAGGTATAGGTTAAATTAATATTATGGGCAATTGTAGCTTTCAGCCTTGGATCTCCCTGAAAATAAGAAAAAAGATTAAAATATGATTTGGCTGGATTCAGCCATGAATAAGAAGGTCTGCTAATTCTTTTTCCATAAGATAATCCGAATTGATGGTTACCTTCTGTCGTATATTGAGCGTATAAAGTTGGAAATAAACTCCAATAATTATTTTTATTTACATCATACGGCTCAGAAACAATACCTTCCAGATCTGTCTTTTCAGCTCTCAAACCTGCTTTAAAATTCCATTTACCCGGACTGAAAGCCAAAGAAGTATACACCGCAAAATTATGCTCTTTATAATTAAAAACATTGCTTTTTTCCGGTCTGTATTCCAGCTGGCCGTTTTCATTATCCAAAAAATCCAGCTGGCTATTGGTTTTCACAAAACTATATTTTGTTCCCGATTCCCATTCCCACTTTTCTTTCTTCCATTGATAATCAAGCTGGGTAGAATACAACTGTACATTATTTCTATTATTGGCCTGAAAATTATTTTGTCTGGGAGGCTGATTCACAAAATTCAGATAAGTAAGCACATTCTGATATTTCCGTATGTTATTCCCTGCAAAATAATTGATCCAGCTTAAGTGACTGTTTTTTCCGAGCTTTCTTTCTGCCTGAAAACTAAGTGTATTATTAATAGTACGGGAATTGTGATCATTAATAGTAGTATAATTAGATTCTACTATATCTTGATTGTTATATATTAAAGTAGGAACATTATAAATCCCAAACGATCTGGGATTAAAGTTTCCTGAATAGTTTAAGCTTATATTCGTAAGACTATCCAATTCATATTCAACATTAAAGTTCACCGTATTCTGACTTCTGTTCTGATCCTTCCTGTTCATTGTACTTACCCATCGCGTCTGATCTTCTATATAATTAACATGATCTGTTCCTTCACGATAATAAGTTCCGGTACCAAAATAATAATTTCCCATCATCGAAAGCTTACCTTTCTTGTAGTATTGCGAGATACCAGCCAATCCTTTGGCATATTGGGATTGAATATATTTGGAGGACAGCACTCCTCTATAACCTTCAATCGTATTTTTTTTCATAACAATATTCAGAACTACACTGCCTGAAGCTTCATATTTTGCGGGTGGATTCGTAATAACCTCTACCGACTTCACATCATCCCCCTGAGTACTCTCCAAAAGATTTTTCAGCTCATCTCCTGTAAGCATTACTCTTTTATCATTGATGGTAACCAAAATACTTTGACTACCCTTAACGGATAGGACATCATTACTGGAAGTAACTCCGGGCGTTTTTTTCAAAATTTCCCATGCATTTAAAGACGAAATATTACTATTCGCAACATTAAATTCCAAACGATCGATTTTTCTTTTCACCAAGGGCTTTTGTTTGGTCATCACAACCTCTTGAATATCCTGAACCTCTTTTTTCAGAACAATATTAAATGGTTGATTTTGATTTTCAAAGTCCAGATTCTTTTCAAATTGTGCATATTCAAGATCTTTTACCATTAATTTCACAGATCTTTCAGGAATACCTTCCAAGATAAATTTCCCGTTTTCATCCGTAGTTAATGTTTTCAATAAAATATTTTGAGAATTATATATTTCCACTGAAATTAATGGAAGTGTCTCATTCTGGCTATTCAGTACCGTTCCTTCAATCTTTTGCTTCTGAGCAAATAGTAACATCGGAAGGCATAAAAAAACAAGCAATTTATACATGATTAATTTTTAGATTTTAGATTTTTAAGAAGACCTCGACAGGTCTTCCATCTCACTGATACAAAAGTCTTTATTACTTTAGGAAATTTCGGTTAATGGAAGGTTAATGATGGGTTAATACCCATTAGGAAAACAGGAAAGTGTTTATATTTGTTCTAATGATTTCGAAAAGTAAAAATCTTGTTGCCCTTTTCACTGCCCTGTTCCTGCTCCTATTGGGAATCCAGGTATATTTTATGTATCAAACATATCAGGTAAAAAAAAGGGAGATCTATAGAACCGTCTATGATAGGCTGGATGATTACACAGACAAGTTTGAGGATAAAGGAGGAATAAGAAAAATTACGAATGATTCTGTACAGAAAATTTTTATCCAGTACCATAACAGGGAAATCACCAAAAAGGATTTTACAGATTATTTTGAAAGAAACAGGAAAAATTCTGAAAATGAGTTTAGTAATTTTGTAGACAACCAGTTCAAGAAAGAAGGTTATAGAATCGCTGCGAGGGTCGCCTATTTACAGATTATTTTCACACCGGACAGTTCTAATCTTATCGATAAGCCTATAATTCTCTTTGAAACACGAAATAAACTGGTAAAAGCAGGAGTTTCGAATACCGGAAGGTGGGAGACCTCTTCAGTATCAGAATCAGGAATCAGCCGGAAATTTGACAGAAACAATACTTTTTTAGTCAAAAGCGAAACCGGTTTTGAAATTCTCAATATCAAATCTGTCGTTTTCAGAGAATTGACCCTGTTGATCCTATCTTGTATTATTTTATTATTGAGTGTCCTAATGCTCTATATTTTTACGGTTAAAAACTTAGTGCAGCAACAAAAACAAGTTGAGGTTCTCCATACTGTTGTAGACAATATTTCACACGAATTTAAAACACCTATTGCCACACTGAAAATTGCATCTAAAGCATTAAAAAAGAATTTAAACCCCGAAACCCTACCCCTGATTGACAGACAGATTGCCCGTCTTGAAAGCCTGATGCTACAACTCCATCAGGATCAGACTACTGGTACAATAGCAGAAATACAGCCTGAAGATTGGAATCTTTTTATTGAAGACCTATCCTTCACTTATCCGGAAACCCGGTTCATTCTAAAAAATGAAATTGAACAGAATCTTTCTTTTGACAAAACCCTGATGGAAACAATTATTAAAAACCTTTGTGAAAACAGTGTAAAATATGGAGCTTCTGATGTAAAGGTCGACATTTCCAACCCTCAACAGCATTTGGAAATCATTGTTTCAGATAATGGACAAGGCATCGAGAAACATGAACTTAAAAATATTTTTGAAAAGTTTTACAGAATTCAGTCCAACAACATCCATAATAATAAAGGGCTCGGACTGGGCTTATATTTTGTTCAAAATATCATTAAAAAATATCATGGAAAGATAGATGTGATTAGTCAGCTTAAAGAAGGAACAACTTTTAAAATACGGATCCCTTATGAAAACTAAAATTCTTTTAGCAGAAGATGATCCTGATTTCGGGATGATTCTGAAACAATACCTGGAGCTGGATGAATTTGAAGTAACCTGGTTTCAAAATCCGGAAGAAATCATCCCCTTACTCAAATCTGATTTTCAGTTCCATATAGGCATTCTGGATATTATGATGCCTAATATGGACGGGTTCTCTTTGGCTAAGATCATCTTAAACGAAAAACCTGAATTCCCACTTTTATTCCTCACCGCTAAAAATCAGAAGATTGATCGCCTGATGGGTCTAAAAATGGGAGCTGACGATTATATTGCGAAACCTTGTGATCCTGAGGAATTAATTTTGAGAATTAAAAACATTTTAAAGAGAACTTCCTCATCACATCCTGAAATTCCGTTAAAAATTGGAAACTATACTTTAGATCCGGAAAGATTATTATTATCCCACCCCCAAGAAAATATTCGTCTAACCATCCGCGAAAAAGATCTTGTACTCTACCTTTTAAAACATAATCACCAAACGATAAAGCGTGATCATATTCTGGACAACCTCTGGGAAACCAATGATTATTTTACAGGAAGAAGCCTGGATGTATTTATCAGCCGGCTTAGGAAGTATTTTGCTAAAGATCCGCAAATTAAAATCCAATCCATAAGAGGAATTGGATTTGAAATTGAATTTCCGGATCAATAATTTTAAAATGATAAATCTGTCAACACCGGAAAGTGATCTGATGGATATAACAGGTTTTCTCTTCTGTCGTTAATATGCCTGTGTGATTTTATTTTCATTCCTTTTACAAAAATATAATCTATCCTGTCTTTCGGAACTTCATTAATATTAAATGCCGTGAAGGTCCCTACAGGTCCATAATGCTTGGTTTCAGAATGATAAAAACTATCTTTAAGATTTCGGGAAAGAATCTTAATCGGCTCTGCATCATCCGTTAGATTAAAATCTCCGCTTAATATGATCGGCAAATTTCCGGGATTCAGCTCTTTCATTTTTTTCAAAATCAATTCTGAAGATTTTACCCTTGCGACATTTCCGACGTGGTCGAAATGAATGTTCATGGCCAAAAATTCTTTCTTAGATTTTTTATCCCTGAAAAGAGCATAGGTACAAACTCTGTTGCACGCAGCATCCCATCCTCTTGAAACTTTTTCAGGAGTTTCCGACAGCCAGAATGTTCCAGATTTTATTACATCAAGTTTTTCTGTATTAAAAAAAAGAGCAGAAAATTCCCCCATTTCCTTTCCGTCATCTCTACCTACACCTACGTAATCATAATTTTTCAATCCGTTTTTAAGTCCTTTCATCTGCTCAGGAAGCGCTTCCTGAACACCAAAATAATCAGGGTGATAGTAAGTTAACAAGTCAAATACGTCCTGCTTTCTTTCTGTCCAGGCATTCTCTTTATCAGATTCTACCTGAAGCCTGATATTAAAACTCATTACTTTAAGGTCCTGTGAAAACCCTAATGCAAAGATCATTAAGGATAAGATTGAAAATCTGAAATTCATAGTCATATATTTTAAGAACAAAAATAAAGAGGCTGTCTCAAAAGGACAGTCTCTTTTTAGTATTTCATTGAAAAAAGATTTCGATATTTTGAATAAAAAAAATATCTTGGAAAAAAGAAGATATAAGTCAAAAAAGCAGTCTGTTTTAGGCTGCTTTTGACATTTTCTTTAGATTGTGGGCAATTGCGAGTATGCCGATTTCTACCTCGACTTTATTTTTTCCCCGAAGCATGAATCGTTTAAAATTTTTGTTGTGTTTGAGCTCTGCAAAAACAGGTTCAACATCATGGCATCTTTGTTTTCTGAGTTTGATGCCCTTGCTGGTATTAAGAAGTTTGAAAACCTTTTCTCTGATTTTTGCCAATTTAGGATTGTTTTGTGAAGTGGTTATTTGTCCCGATTTCTGATCTTTTCTGAAGTAATTATATTTAACATAAGCTTTTATTTTCTTAGATTTTAACAAGTTGTAATTTTCTTCTGAGCCATAACCAGCATCAGCAACAAGCTCTTTGGGAGCTTTATGATAGCTTTCTTCAAAACCCAGTAAATGAGTCGCTAATGTTTTGGTGTCTGTTGGGTTGGGATGAATTGAATAATGTAAAATGAATTGTCTATGGGTAGAAATTTGTAGATTGTAAGCGGGTTTTAGTTGTCCGTTTCGCATATGATCCTCCTTCATTCGCATAAAAGTAGCGTCTGTATCGGTTTTGGAATAGGAATTTCTATCTTCTAATAATTCTTGCTGTTTTTTATATTTCTCTAAATTATCTGCCCAGTTTTTCTTAGCATAATTCAGTTTCTGACGAACTTTTGAAGCTACTTTTTTATCTTTCAAAACTTCATTGATCTTTTCGATGGTTTGAGTTACTTTTTCAGAATCTACTTCTTTAAAATCAATACTTTCTGTATTTTCAAGCTCGTCTTTGGCAACTGTTTCTGCATAGTTCCAAAGCTCTTCTAATTGCTCTGCAATCCTTTCTTTGTGTTTTTTGACAGCTCTTCCCCAAACAAAAGTATAGCGATTGGCATTGGCTTCTATCTTGGTGCCATCTACAAAAGTGGTTTTCAGACTTACCAAACCTTCCTTTTCCAAAAGAAGAACAATTTGTGTGAAAATAGCTTTAATCTCACCTTTCAATCGTTCACTACGGAACCTGTTTAAGGTGTTATGATCGGGACGGCTCATTGCAGAGAGCCACATAAAATGGATGTTTTCTTTCAAGGCCTGCTCCATTTTGCGGCTTGAATAGATATTGCTTAAATAGCCATAAATCAAAACTTTCAAAAGCATTTTCGGGTGGTAGCAAGATGTTCCGCCAGGTTTGTAGGTTTTAATTAAGCTTTTGATATCCAAGCCATCAATAATGTTTGAAACAATTTTCACAGGATGTCGCTCATCAATCAACTCCGATAAATTGGGAGGAAAAAGCAGATTTTCTTTGGGGGTGTAATCTTTAAAGACTACTTTTGACGTACTTAACACAATGCAAATTAATCAATTTGCAACTATTAGGAAAGCGAAAGCTTTCCTTTTTGCATAAAAAAGGCTATCTCTTTTGAGACAGCCTCTTTAAAATGATCATTATATTGTTAAATTATTTTTAAGATAATTACGAAATCTATTCTTTATTAAATTTGAATTCTCTTCCGCTCTCTGCAAAAGTAATTGACTTTTTATCTTTACTGAAAACTATGGATAGATCAGCCTGCTCAAAAACAAATTTATTATCTCCTACATAATCCAGAGGGAATTCCGGTTGCCCCGCCGCTTTTCCATAAAGTTGTCCGCTTTTTTCTGTAAATGTTATTTTAAACGGAATTTCTTTACTTCCAAATGTTCCGGTAAAATCTTTCGGATTGATCTTTTCTACAGGTTTTGCTTCCGTAGAGTTCCACACATTATTTTTTGGATTGATATCAGGAATCTGGGAATTAGGATCCAGCTTTACTTCATCAATCTCTTTATTCGAATCCACTTTAAATGTCCATTCCGTGTTACGCTTCCATACCTCAACAGGGATTTTTACAATTTTTGTTGTACCATCCTTGAACTTTATCTGAACAGTAGTAGGCATCGGCAGTTGACCAAGGTTCTCCACCGTGACCTGAGCTCCGTTTTTAAAATCTCCACTGACATATTTTACATTCTTAACCGATTGATCGATCTTCCATTTATTGAAAAACCAACCTCTCCAGAACCAGTTTAACTCTTCCCCTGAAACATTTTCCATAGTATGAAAAAAATCCCATGGTGTAGGGTGTTTAAAAGCCCAACGATCTATATAGGTTCTGAAAGCTTTATCGAATTTTTCCGGTCCGAGAATCGATTCTCTCAATATATCCAATCCTGTACCCGGTTTATAATAAGCAAGAACTCCAATATTTCTTTCTTTCATATTATCGGGACCTACCATAATAGGTTCAAACTGATCACTCATCAGAAAACTTCCGGCTCGGGCAATATTTTGTTTCTTGTGATATTCCCCTTTATTAAACGCTTCCGTTGATGGCCCATTGATAAATGTATTAAACCCTTCATCCATCCAGGCAAACAGTCTTTCGTTAGAGCCCACAATCATCGGGAACCAGTTATGTCCAAACTCATGATCCGTTACTCCCCAAAGATCTGCTCCCTTAGAAGTCATGTGACAGAATACAATTCCAGGATATTCCATTCCTCCTTCATTCCCCGCAACATTAGTCGCCGCAGGATAGGTATATTCATACCATTTCTTTGAATAATGCTCTATTGCAGCTTTAGTATACTCGGTAGATCTACCCCATGCATTATCACCTGCACTTTCTGCAGGATATGCAGAGATCGCTAAAGATTTTTTTCCACTGGGTAGGTTAATTTTGGCTGCATCTAAGATAAAAGCAGATGAAGAAGCCCATGCAAAATCCCTTGCTTTTTCAATTTTAAACTTCCAGGTCTTCGTACCGGAAGACTGGTTTTTCCCAATTTCAGACGCAGGGCGTATCATAATAGTTTTATCACTATTTCTTGCCTGATTCCATCGGTTATTTTCTTCTTTACTGTACACTTCTTTTTCATTTAGAAGCTCTCCCGAAGCGACTACATAATGATTGGCCGGCACTGTAATAGTAGCATTGATATTACCATATTCCAGATAAAACTCTGAAGCCCCAAGATAAGGCATCGTATTCCAGCCCAGGACATCGTCATACACACACATCCGTGGGTACCATTGTGCCATAGTAAATACTTTACCATTTTTAGTTTCCTGTACTCCCATTCTATCAGACCCATATTCCGGTGAGACAAAAGAATATTCAATCTTAATTTTGGCAACTCCACCTTTGGCTTTTAGTTCCTTAGGCAGATCAATCTGCATTCTTGTATCAGTAATCGTGTATTTCACATCTCTACCGTCAAGTTTTACAGATTTAATAGTATAGCCTCCATTAAACTCTTCCCCATGAGCTCCATTCCTGCTTCCGGAAAGTGGAACTACCGCATTGCCACGAGAATCTTTAGCAAACAGATTCTGATCCAGCTGTAACCAAAGAAATTCCATCTGATCTGGACTATTGTTGGTATAAGTAATTTCAGCAGTTCCTATTATTTCATTTTTTGATTCATTCAGGCTTACATTCAGATTATAATCTGCTGAATTTTGCCAATAGGCATGCCCCGGCTGTCCGCTTGCGGAACGGGTTTCCGTACCTGTCTGAGGATAAAAAAAGGGCTTAAATACTTCTGTATAATCGTATTTCAGAGTTTCCTGGGCAAAAGCAGTTCCTGAAAGAAGATAGACTGCAATAGTAGAAACGAGGATCGGAAGTTTACAATTCATGTGAAAAGGTTTATATAATAGGTAAAAAAGATCCCGGAATTGTTACAAATCCGGGATCTTTTTTTTATATAATTTCAATTAATTTGATTTCTTTGATTTGATCATCGCCTCCAGAGCATCCCACATTTCCTGGGGAATATCCTCCAGCATATTAAACTCTCCTGCTCCCTGAAGCCATTCTCCTCCGTCGATTGTTACGACTTCCCCATTCATGTAAGCAGAATAATCTGAAACAAGATACGCAGCCAAATTAGCTAGTTCCTGATGTTCTCCTACTCTTCTTAAAGGAACCTTTTTTCTCATATCAAACTTTTCCTGCAAATCACCAGGAAGTAATCTATCCCATGCCCCTTTTGTAGGGAAAGGTCCCGGAGCAATGGCATTGAAACGAATACCGTACTTTGCCCATTCCACTGCTAAAGATCTGGTCATTGCCAGAACCCCAGCCTTGGCACATGCTGAAGGAACGACATAAGCAGAGCCTGTCCATGCATACGTGGTCACAATATTTAAAACCGTTCCCGGAGTTTTTGAATCGATCCAATGTTTTCCTATGGACAGCGTACAGTTTTTTGTTCCTTTCAGAACGATATCTAAAATAGAATCAAATGCCGAATGAGTCAGCCTCTCTGTAGGAGAGATAAAATTACCTGCTGCATTGTTCAGCAATATATCTATTTTACCAAATTCTTTTAACGCAGCTTCCTTCATAGCTTCTACCTCATCCCAGTTTCTAACATCACAAGCCACACAAAGCACTGTTCCGCCCGTTTCTGCCTCCAATTCTTTTGCAGTCACCTGCAGTTTTTCCAGGTTCCTGGAAGTAATTACAACTTTAGCCCCAAGCTCAAGAAAATACTTTGTCATTGCTTTTCCAAGGCCACTTCCTCCTCCTGTAACAATAGCTACTTTATCCTTTAGTGCGCCTTCACGCAACATAGGTTGTGTATATAGATTCATACAATTTAATTTTTCCTAAAAATAATAAATATTAAACGGATAAAGCCTAGAATATATTAATAAATAGATGTTATAAATAATTATTCCCCTTTCATTTGAGAACAATTTGGCTGAGAATACCTCCACGCCATTTTTAATCCCCTATAAAATAAAAAAACCTGACAATTACGTATCAGGTCTTCCTCACTTTTAAATATATTATTACGAAACTACTCCTTTGAATGAAAGCGTTTTAGGAATCTTACTTTCGCTTGTTGTTACTTTAACAGTTTTCATAAATGCTCCCGGATTTGCTGCATTATAGCTGGCTTCTACAAATCCTTTTTTTCCTGGAAGAACAGGAGTTTTAGTATAATCTGCTGTTGTACATCCGCAAGATGGCGTTACATTTTGTATCACAACCGGTTTGGAGGTCGTATTGGTAAATTCAAATCTAATTACTTTAGGTTTTCCCTGAGGGATAGTTCCTATATCTATAAATTCTGAATTCCATTTGATAACGTCTGCAACTATTTTTACCACAGGCGTATTTTCAACAGGAAATACTCCAGCATAAAACGGCGAGAATGCTAAAACAGCTAACAGAGCCGAGATTTTTAATTTTTTCATAAGTGTAAATTTTAATATAATAGTTAAAAAAGAAATCTGTTATTATCTTTTTAATATGACAAATATAGCTGAGCTGATGAACCCTGCATGTTAATCACTTTCAAACATTTGTTAACGAGTTGTTAATGATGGGAAATAAATAGATATTTTTGGATAATATTGCCTCTGAAAAATGGAAATAAAGAAACTCAATATTATTATCACATTAGGGTTTATTGCTATAATAGGAATCCTGATCGCCCAGCTCCTATGGACACGGCAGGCTTATAATCTTGAAGATAAAAAATTCAACCAAACAGTAAATATTGCTTTACTGGAAGTTGTAGAAAAATTATCCGGAGGAAAAGCTGCTTTTAATGAAAGTCCTGTTCAGAATATCTCCAATGATTATTATGTAGTTAACCTTAATAATGAATTTCATCCCGCAGTACTGGAACATTATTTAAAAACAGAGTTCAATCACTTCCAGATCAACACAGATTATGTATATGCATTATATAATTGTCATAGTGATAAGATGATCTATGGGAAATATGTTTTGAAAAACCAGGAAGATTCTGAAAACAGAATCATTAAATTTCCCAAACATAAAAATCTGGTATATTACTTTTCCATCCGTTTTCCCGAGAAAACTACTTATCTGATAAGCTCTTTACGGTTTTGGTATTTGCTAACATTTGCCCTTATCATTATTTTGCTTGTATATGTATATTCCATATATACCATTATTCAGCAAAAGAAATTTTCAGAATTACAGCGGGATTTTATCAACAATATGACCCATGAATTCAAGACCCCTCTTTCTTCAATACTTTTAGCTTCAGAAGCCCTAACCAACCAGGATACCATAAAAGTAAATCCTAAATTGCAGACCTATACATCTATTATTACCGACCAAAGCCACAAGCTCAATAATCACATTGAAAAAATACTAAACATTGCCCGAAATGATGCTTCGGGACTGTCATTAAAGCTTCAAAAAATAGTTTTATTACCGTTTATTCAGGAAATTACCAACACTGTAAAACAAAAAAATGATAATATATCTATTCAAATAGAAGTTGAGCATACTATTGCAGTACTTGCAGACGAATTTCATTTTGCAAATGTCATCTACAACATTTTGGATAATTCTATCAAGTACTGTAAAACAGAACCCAGTATTATCATTTCTTCATTTAAAGATTCAAAAGGTCTATATTTAAAATTTAAAGATAATGGAATGGGTATCCCCTCAAAAAACATTCCCTATATTTTTGATAAATTCTACAGGGTAAATACTAAAAAGAGTGATGAAATTAACGGTTTTGGGTTAGGCCTATTTTATGTAAAAAAGGTTGTTCAGCAGCATAACTGGAAAATTTCAGTTGAAAACAATACCGATACAGGAATAATCATCACCCTGTTTTTACCGTTTAAAAAAACAACAATATGCAAGTCATGGAAAAATCTAAAATCTTATACGCAGAAGATGATAAAACGATAGCCTTTCTCATTCAGGATAGTTTGGAAAGCTATTATGAAATCAGCTGTTATCCTGATGGAAAATCGGCGCTTGAAGCATTTGACACTCAAAGTTTCGATATTTGTCTGCTAGATATAATGATGCCTGAGATAGACGGGTTTGAACTGGCGCAGAAGATCCGTAATAAAAATTCTGAAATTCCCATTATTTTTATTTCTGCTAAAACATTGAAAGAAGACAGGATTAAAGGATTGAAAATTGGTGCAGATGACTATTTGGTAAAACCATTCAGCATTGAAGAATTGATATTAAAAATTGAAGTTTTCTTAAAGCGTTCCAAGAAACCTAATAGCTATGCATTAAAATACAAAGTTGGAAAGTATGATTTTGATCCTAAAAACTATACTTTAACTGATCTGGAAAATACAATTAACCTTACCCAGAGAGAGTCTGAACTACTCCTCTATTTTATACGTCATAAAAACACGGTTCTCAAAAGACAGGATATCCTGAAGGCAATCTGGGGAGATGATGATTATTTTATGGGACGAAGCCTTGATGTATTCATTTCCAGACTAAGAAAAGTATTTGCAGATGAACAAAAAATATTCATTGAAAATCTACACGGCATAGGATTCCGATTTTATGAAAAACAATAAAATTTGAATGGATTTTATAGAATTTAAACTGATGGATCGTAATTCTTTGATTTTTATTTAAATTTATCCCTCAGAAAAATACTCGCCATGAAAAGATCAGGAATCTCCGTTTTTTTATTCATCCTATTTTTTAGCATTTATGGTAAAGCTCAAAAATTTGAAAAACTCATTCAATATGTAAATCCAATGATAGGAACTGAAAAGATGGGGCATACCTATCCCGGGGCAACCGTTCCTTTTGGATCAGTCCAGCTAAGTCCGGAAACAGATACGATTTCTTATGAGCTTAACGGGAAATACAACGGAGAGGTTTATAAATACTGTGCAGGATACCGATACGAAGACAAAACAATTGTAGGTTTCAGCTCTACCCATTTTAGCGGGACAGGCCATTCGGATCTTGGAGATTTATTACTTATGCCAACTGTAGGTCAACTACAATTGAACCCCGGAACAGCTTCACACCCTGAAAAAGGCTACAGAAGTAGATTTTCACATCAAAACGAAAAAGCAGAGGCCGGTTATTATCAGGTAAAACTGGAAGATCATGGTATTTTAGCAGAACTTACTGCTACTACGAGAGTCGGGGTTCACCGTTATACCTTTCCAAAGTCAGATCAGTCTCACATTATTTTAGATTTAATGGCCGGTATTTATAATTATGACGGCAAAAATGTATGGACATATGTTCGGGTAGAAAACGGAAACACGATTACAGGATACCGACAAACTAGCGGATGGGCAAGAACCAGAACAGTGTATTTTGCCATACAATTTTCCAAACCTTTCAAATCTTACGGCCAGAAAAATTATGATGGTAAACAAGTATATGGCGGATTTTGGAGAAAGTTTGACCAAACCAGGAACTTCCCGGAAATTGCAGGTAAGAACCTGAAAATGTATTTTGACTTTGATACCAATGAGAATGAAGCTATTGAAGTAAAACTTGCATTATCCCCGGTAAGCCAGAAAAACGCTTTGGATAATCTGGAAAAAGAAACCGCCCAATTATCTTTTGATCAGGTAAAGGCTAAAGCTCAGGAAGACTGGAATAAAGAACTAAATAAAATCGTTATTAAAAGCTCCGAAACTGAAAAAACAAATTTCTATACAGCCCTATACCATACGTTTATCAATCCTACAACCTATATGGATGTTAATGGAGAGTATAAAGGCTTGGATCAGAACATTCACAAGGCAGAAGACTTTACTAATTATACCACTTTTTCACTTTGGGATACTTATCGGGCACTTCATCCACTATTTAATATCATTCAACCCAAAAGAAATGATGATATTGTAAAATCAATGATGGCTCATTACGAACAGTTTTCTATGAAAATGCTTCCTATCTGGTCTCATTATGCCAATGAAAACTGGTGTATGAGTGGCTATCATAGTGTGAGTGTGGTTGCCGATGCAATTATTAAAGGTGTATATACAGGAGATGCAAAAGAAGCATTGAAAGCCTGCGTAGAAACGGCTAACAAAAGAGATTATGAAGGTATTGGATCGTATATAGATTTAGGATATATTCCTGCCGAAAAAAGTGGCACTTCAGTATCCAATACTTTAGAATATGCATATGATGACTGGGCAATTGCTCAGCTCGCGAAACATTTGGGAGAAACTGAAATTTATAATCAATTCATTAAACGATCTGAAAACTGGAAAAATAATTTTGACAAAAGCACAGGTTTTATGCGCCCCCGTTTAGCAGACGGAAGTTTTAAAAAAGAGTTTGATCTTCTGAGTACTCACGGGCAGGGTTTTATCGAAGGAAACTCATGGAACTACAGCTTCTTTGTTCCTCAAAACCCTGATGCATTGATCACATTGATGGGTGGGAAGAAAAAATTCTCATCAAAACTAGACGAATTATTCACTATGCATCTGCCTGATGAATTTTTTGCAGATACAGAAGATATTACCCGGGAAGGAATTATCGGTGGTTATGTCCACGGAAATGAACCGGCTCACCATGTAGCTTACCTTTATAACTGGGCCGGACAGCCATGGAAAACCCAGTCGCAGATCCGCCAAATTCTGGATATGCAATACAAAGCGACTCCTGATGGATTAGGAGGAAATGATGACACCGGGCAAATGAGTGCCTGGTATATTTTAAGTTCTCTTGGATTTTATCCTGTTGCCCCCGGTTCGGAAGATTATGCAATCGGAAGCCCTGCCGTTGATCATGCTACCCTGAATCTGGAAAATGGAAAAACTTTTGAAGTTGAAACAATCAATCAGAGCCCTAAAAATGTATACGTTCAAAAGATTCTTTTAAATGGTCAGGAAATTAAAAACTTTACTTTAAAGCATTCCGATATTGTAAAAGGTGGAAAACTTACTTTTTATATGAGCAATAAAGCAAAAAGATAATTCGCCTAATTACAAGTTTTAAACGCAATCATCTGCCAAATCTGCATGATCTGCATGATCTGCGAGAGAAAGCTATAACTCAAGATATAATAGGTTTTGGCTAAAGCCAATGAGTATTCAAAATCAAAAAGAGGCTGTCTCAAAAGGACAGTCTCTTTTTAGTATTTCATTGAAAAAAGATTTCGATATTTTGAATAAAAAAAATATCTTGGAAAAAAGAAGATATAAGTCAAAAAAGCAGTCTGTTTTAGGCTGCTTTTGACATTTTCTTTAGATTGTGGGCAATTGCGAGTATGCCGATTTCTACCTCGACTTTATTTTTTCCCCGAAGCATGAATCGTTTAAAATTTTTGTTGTGTTTGAGCTCTGCAAAAACAGGTTCAACATCATGGCATCTTTGTTTTCTGAGTTTGATGCCCTTGCTGGTATTAAGAAGTTTGAAAACCTTTTCTCTGATTTTTGCCAATTTAGGATTGTTTTGTGAAGTGGTTATTTGTCCCGATTTCTGATCTTTTCTGAAGTAATTATATTTAACATAAGCTTTTATTTTCTTAGATTTTAACAAGTTGTAATTTTCTTCTGAGCCATAACCAGCATCAGCAACAAGCTCTTTGGGAGCTTTATGATAGCTTTCTTCAAAACCCAGTAAATGAGTCGCTAATGTTTTGGTGTCTGTTGGGTTGGGATGAATTGAATAATGTAAAATGAATTGTCTATGGGTAGAAATTTGTAGATTGTAAGCGGGTTTTAGTTGTCCGTTTCGCATATGATCCTCCTTCATTCGCATAAAAGTAGCGTCTGTATCGGTTTTGGAATAGGAATTTCTATCTTCTAATAATTCTTGCTGTTTTTTATATTTCTCTAAATTATCTGCCCAGTTTTTCTTAGCATAATTCAGTTTCTGACGAACTTTTGAAGCTACTTTTTTATCTTTCAAAACTTCATTGATCTTTTCGATGGTTTGAGTTACTTTTTCAGAATCTACTTCTTTAAAATCAATACTTTCTGTATTTTCAAGCTCGTCTTTGGCAACTGTTTCTGCATAGTTCCAAAGCTCTTCTAATTGCTCTGCAATCCTTTCTTTGTGTTTTTTGACAGCTCTTCCCCAAACAAAAGTATAGCGATTGGCATTGGCTTCTATCTTGGTGCCATCTACAAAAGTGGTTTTCAGACTTACCAAACCTTCCTTTTCCAAAAGAAGAACAATTTGTGTGAAAATAGCTTTAATCTCACCTTTCAATCGTTCACTACGGAACCTGTTTAAGGTGTTATGATCGGGACGGCTCATTGCAGAGAGCCACATAAAATGGATGTTTTCTTTCAAGGCCTGCTCCATTTTGCGGCTTGAATAGATATTGCTTAAATAGCCATAAATCAAAACTTTCAAAAGCATTTTCGGGTGGTAGCAAGATGTTCCGCCAGGTTTGTAGGTTTTAATTAAGCTTTTGATATCCAAGCCATCAATAATGTTTGAAACAATTTTCACAGGATGTCGCTCATCAATCAACTCCGATAAATTGGGAGGAAAAAGCAGATTTTCTTTGGGGGTGTAATCTTTAAAGACTACTTTTGACGTACTTAACACAATGCAAATTAATCAATTTGCAACTATTAGGAAAGCGAAAGCTTTCCTTTTTGCATAAAAAAGGCTATCTCTTTTGAGACAGCCTCTTCTATTGAGTTACAATTATTGGTCTATGTATGATCTTGTTCTTGCGATTTCACAATTCTAACTTTTTCAGCTAATTACTCCTGAACTTCAAAAAGCAATCGCTCTCCAAATTTTTGTTCCGTAATTTTCCCGTTATCATAAACCAGATTACCATTAACAAATGTATGGGTCACTTTAGACTGGAAATTTGTTCCTTCTAAAGGACTCCATCCACATTTATATAAAATATTTTCTTTATCAACGGTCCAGCTGTCATTTAAATCAACCAGTACTAAATCCGCTTTATATCCTTCTCTTACAAAACCTCTTTTTTCTACCCTGAAAAGAATAGCCGGATTGTGACACATTTTTTCAACAATTTTCTCTAAAGAGATTTTCCCGTTTTTATAGTTTTCAAGCATTACCGTTAGTGAATGCTGTGCCAAAGGCGCACCAGACGGACACTTGGTATATACATTTTGTTTTTCTTCCCACGTATGAGGAGCATGATCTGTGGCAATTACATCAATTCTATCATCTAATAGCGCTTCCCAAAGTCCATCCTTATCTTTTTGCGTTTTCACAGCAGGGTTCCATTTGATCAAACCGCCTTTAGTTTCATAATCTTCATTAGTGAAAGTTAAGTGATGTACACAAACTTCTGCTGTTATCTTTTTATCCTTTAAAGGAATATCATTTCTGAACAATGCTGTTTCCTTTGCTGTTGAAAGGTGAAAGACATGAAGTCTTGCCCCTGTTTTCTCCGCAAGCTCGATCGCTTTGGAAGAGGACTTATAACAAGCTTCCTCACTTCTGATCAGATGATGAAACTTCATAGGAATATCCTCACCATACTCATCAAGATACTTCTGAGTATTGGCTCTGATCGTTGCTTCGTCTTCACAATGAACGGCGATAAGCATTTTGGTGTTACTAAAAATATTTTCTAAAGTTTCAGGATTATCCACCAACATATTTCCTGTAGAGGAGCCCAAAAATAATTTAATTCCAGGCACATTTCTCGGATTGGTTTTTAAAACTTCTTCAAGGTTATCGTTTGTCCCTCCCATCATAAAACCATAATTGGCATAAGCTTTTTGAGAAGCAATCTGATATTTATCAGCTAATAGCTCCTGTGTTACAGCATTCGGAACTGTATTCGGCTGGTCGATAAAACTCGTTATTCCACCGGCTATAGCAGATTTTGATTCTGTTTCGATATCACCTTTATGCGTTAATCCAGGTTCACGGAAGTGCACCTGATCATCAATTACTCCCGGAAGTAGAAACTTTCCAGCAGCATCAATAATCTGATCCGCATCTTCAGATATTCCGGATTGTATTTTAGAGATTATATCATTTTCAATTAAAATATCGCTTTCGAAGGTTTTTCCTTCATTTACGATTGTTACATTTTTGATAAGGGTCCTCATTTACTTTTCTTTAGACTTTAGATTCCTTACAAAATTAAGGTTTATGAATGAATTTTAATATCCTTGATAAAAAATCAATTTCTAAATATTTACATTTGCAAAAAATTTCGCATTTTGAAAAAACTTCTTAACGAAACTATTATCTATGGAATCGGGGCAATAATGCCAAGAGTAATCTTGTTTATTCTGAATCCTTTATATATTAATCAGATTGAAAATAAAGACTTTGCTATATTTTCAAATTTATATGCTTTAATATCTTTCGTTAATATCATGTTATCTTTTGGGTTTGAAACTGCTTTTTTCCGTTTCTCTGCAGAAAAGGATAATGAGAAGAAAACATTCAACACTTCATTCTGGTTTTTATTTGGTTTATCTACGCTTTTCCTTTTAGGATGTTTATTATTCAGTCAGACTATTGCAGATACGCTGGAATATTCTAGTAACCCTGAATACATTCGCTGGTTCGCATGGATTGCCTTTTTCGATAATCTTTGTGTTATTCCTTTTGCTTGGTTGCGTTATAATAATAAACCGATAAAATATTCACTGGTTAGAGTTCTTCAATCATTTTTCCAGACTATTGTAACCGTTGCTTTATTCTTATATATCCCTTTAAGTGTATCTCAGGGGTTTGGTCTAAAAGAAAAAGTATCATTTCCATTTTACAGTAATCTGGCAGCTAGTTTATTAGGTTTTATATTATTACTACCCATTGTATTTAAGGTGCAGTTTCAATTCTCCGTCGATCTTTTTAAAAAGATGATTAAATATTCATGGCCCATCATGATTGCCGGACTTGCTTTTATGTTTAATGAAAATTTTGACAAGGCCATACAGATATTCTATATTCCTAATGAAGATGCCGGAGCCTACGGTGGGTGTTATAAGCTTGCAGTCTTAATGACTCTGTTTGTCACAGCATATAGAATGGGAATAGAGCCTTTCTTCTTTAAGCAGATGAGCAATGAAAATGCTAAAAATACATACGCTAAAGTAACAGAATACTTCACTTTTTTTGCATCTACCGTCGCTATGGGAATTATTGCCAATATTTCATGGTTAAAACAAATTCTTATTCCGAACAGCACTTATTGGATTGCTATTGATATTATTCCAATCATCGTCATTGCCAACCTATGTTTTGGAATCTATTATAATTTTTCAACCTGGTATAAAGTAATAGACAGAACCAAAGTAGGAACTATCATTTCTTGGCTGGGAGCCGGTATTACCATTGTTCTCAATCTACTGTTCCTTACCAAATATGGTTTTATGGTTTCCGCATGGGTTACGTTTATCGCTTATTTTGTCATGATGATCACGTCTTACCTACTAGGACAAAAATATTACCCCATTCCATACCGAATTAAGAAAATGACTTTCTTCCTAGGGCTGTTAATGGCTTTTAGCTTTATTATCGTTTATTTCTTCAATTACAATTTTTGGGTTGGAAATATCCTGTTTCTACTGTATGCAGGAATTCTGATATATACTGAAAAAGACATGTTATTGTCAAGAATCAGAAAAAATTAACATTTGGTCTCTATTTTGATGCTAAACAACATTATTAAAAATTAAACATACATTTAAAGAAAATATTCGTTACTATTAAAAATACTTCCTATAGCTATTTTTAAATTGAAAATTAACAACTAAACATCCTAATATAATTTATGAAAATTATCGTACCTATGGCTGGACGTGGTTCCAGATTACGCCCACATACATTAACAGTTCCTAAGCCTTTGATTCCTATTGCAGGAAAGCCTATCGTACAGAGACTTGTAGAAGATATTGCTAAAGTTGCCGGTGAGGAAATTGAAGAAGTAGCTTTTATAATCGGGGATTTTGGCCCGGAGATTGAAAAATCTTTGCTTCATATTGCTGAAAAATTAGGCGCAAAAGGGAGCATATATTATCAGAATGATCCCCTTGGGACAGCTCATGCCATTAAATGTGCTGAAGACTCTATGCAGGGAGATGTAGTGATTGCTTTTGCAGATACATTATTCCGTGCCGATTTTCAATTAGATAAAAATTCTGATGGTGTTATCTGGGTAAAAAGTGTTGAGGATCCATCGGCATTTGGGGTTGTTAAATTAGATAATTATGGCTTCATTACAGATTTTGTTGAAAAACCACAGACCTTTGTTTCTGATTTAGCCATTATTGGTATTTATTACTTTAATAGTGCCGAGAAATTGATGTCAGAAATCAATTACATCATGGATAATGATATAAAAAATGGAGGTGAGTATCAATTAACAACTGCTTTGGAGAATTTAAGAGCCAAAGGAGCTAAATTCACTCTTGGAAAAGTAAATGACTGGATGGATTGTGGAAATAAAAATGCCACGGTAGAAACCAACAGCAAGATCCTTGACTATGAAAAAGAAGAGATGTCTCATTATCCTGCTTCAGCCGTAATTGAGAATTCTTTAATTATTCAGCCTTGCTTTATTGGTGAAAATGTGAAAATTTCTAATTCAAAAGTTGGTCCCGGAGTATCTTTAGGAAACAATACGGTTATCGTTAATTCAAATATAGAACACTCTCTTATCCAAGAGAATACAAAAATAAATCACGGAAATTTATCTAATTCTATGATTGGTAATTCTGCTCAATATTTTGGAGTTGCCAGAGAGATTTCATTAGGTGATTATTCTGTTTTAGATTTTTTATCTAAATAACCAGGAATAGGAATTATAAATAAAAAATACATTCAAACCACACAAAAAGACTTTGTGTGGTTTGGCGTTAATATTGCAAAGTATTATTTTAATCGAAAAGATAAATACATGAAAAATTGGATCCCATTACTTTTGTTCCTTCTCGTTTTATCATCTTGTAAAACACGAAATATTGCTAAGAATAACAATACTGGCAAAGACAGTACAGTGGTAGAGAACAACAACAATCCAAAAGATGTAAACGAACCTGTAAGAGATAAGTTTTCATTTTATGAGCATGTATTAATTCCACCCAAATTTGATCAGATTAAAATCAATAGCAAAGTAAATGTAGAAACAGGAAGTTTTGTACCTACTCTTGACGCTACTATCTATATTGAAAATAATAAGAAAGTATGGATGAATCTATCCGCCCTTTTCATCAATGTAGCCCGGGGAACAGCTACTCCAGAAGGAGTAAAAGGCTTTGACAGAACAAGCAAATCCTATATTGATTCTGACTTCGAATATCTAAACCACTTGTTGAATGTCAATTTCATTGATTATAAATCTTTGGAGAGGATATTATTGGGAAGAACTTTTGTAAAAGTCAGCGATTCTCAATTTGACCTTACTAAAAATGCTCAGGGATATAAGCTGGTATCATCCGTAAATCAGAAAATCGTTACCGATGAAAAAACCAGAGAGTATAAAATTTCATTGCAGTATGATGAAAATTATGACTTGCTGAGTGTTCACTTAAAGGATGTTTTGTCTCCTGATGAATTACAAATTTCTTATAGCAATTGGGCGGAATATAATGAAATTCGTCTACCAAAAAATGTTAAAATAATTATAAAAGGCACAAAAACAAGCCAGATTTTACTAGAAAATACGAAATTTGACTTTTCGAAGATGGAAGTGGCCTATTCAGTCCCAGCCAATTATAAGAAAATTGAAATTAAATGATCAAAAAAATTAGCTTTTTAATAGGTATTTTATTGTTTGGATTGCACTATGGGCAACAAAACAAAGAGCAATTACAGAAGCAAAATGCTGAACTTAAAAAACAAATTACCCAAATAAATTCAGACCTAGCTAAAACAAGAAACGAATCTAAGCTTTCTATAGCATATCTTACCAATATCAATAAAAAACTAGTTTTAAGAGAAAAGGTTTACAGTAATACTCAAAAGGAGAAAAGATTCATAGAAGATGATATCTATCTTCGTCAGTTGGAAATCAATCGACAGAATAAAGAGCTGGCTGTATTAAGGAAAAACTATGCTGAAGTTTTAGTAAACGCCTATAAAAATAAAGGAGTACAGAATAAAGTAACCTTTATTCTTTCTGCTAAAAATTTAGGAGAGGCTATTCGAAGAGTTCAATATCTGAAACAATATTCCGATTACCAGGATAAAAAAGCAGCTGAAATTACAGATGCTGCTAATCAAATAAAAAAGACCATTGACCAGAGACAAAAATCTGTCAGAGACAAAGATCAGCTTTTGGTCAATCAACAGAAGGACTTAACGACCATCAATGTTGAGAGAGCCCAAAAGGAGCAGCTTGTTGAAGAGTTCAAGAAAAATGAGTCTAAATTAACGGCAGAGCTTAAACAGAAGCAAACACAATCTAAAGCACTTGAAGGCCAGATCAGGGCTATTATTGCTGAAGAGATAAGAATTGCAAAAGCGGAAGAAGAAGCAAGAAGAAAAGCGGAAGCTGAGAAAATACGTCTGGCTAAAATAGCAGCTGAAAGAGAGAAGGCTAGAATTGAGGCTGAAAACAGAGCCAGAGCTGAAGCATTGGAAAGAGAAAGAAAACTCGCCGAAGCTGAAGCGAAAAGAGCGGCAGAATTAGCTGCAAAAAGAGCTGAAGAAGAAAGAAGACGTACTGAAGAAGCTGCCCGTGCAGAATCTAATGCAAGAGATGAAGCCCGAAAAATAGCAGCTGCAAAAGCTTCTGAAGAGGCTAATGCAAGAGCTAGAGAGGCTGCTAATAAAGTAACAGCTGCAAAAGCAGCAGAAGCAGCTTTAGAAAAAAGAAAAGACGACGAGAAAAAAGCAGCAGAATCTAAGGCAATGACCAACTTTGGAGTTTCAACAGCTGCCGGAAATAATTTCGCAGACAATAGAGGTAAACTCGGATTTCCTGTTGATAAAGGTCAGGTTACCCACCGTTTTGGTAGACATCCACACCCTGTTTTCAAAAATATTGATGAGGAAAATAACGGTATCAAAATTTCGGTACCTCCGGGAACCCGTGCAAAATCTGTATTTCCAGGATCAGTTTCTTCTGTTTTAGCAAGTACTGACGGAACAAAAACCGTTATTGTAAAACATGGAAGTTACTTTACAATTTACTCAAACCTTGGAAACGTTAATGTTTCTAAAGGGCAGCAAGTCTCCGCAGGCACTATTGTAGGTACTGTAGGACAGGATTTCGACGGCTCTTATACTCTTGATTTCCAGGTATGGAACGGAAGTACGCCAGTTGATCCATTAGGTTGGGTTTCTTATTAAAAAAAGACTAACTTTGTAAAAATTTTAGAAATGGAATCATTAACAATACTTGCCTTATCTTGGCAACATATCCTTATCGTAGCGATCCTTCTTGTATTACTTTTCGGAGGTAAAAAAATTCCGGAATTAATGAGAGGAGTAGGTTCAGGTATCAAAGAATTTAAAGATGCAGTAAAAGAAGAAGATAAAAATCCAACGGAAAATAAGACTTCTTCTACAGACAATCCTTCAAGCAACTAAAAATTCTTCAGAATTAATGAATTTTACTGAGACTGCATGGAAAGTCTTCAATCAATCTATTGAAGACTACCACGTATTTGATGATGTTAATCATCTAATTAATAATCCTTTCGAAAAAGACAGTTTGGAACGAATTTTGTACGCAAAGAACTGGATTGATACCGTTCAATGGCATTTGGAAGATATTATTAGAGATGAGAACATTGATCCGACTGAGGCTCTTCAATTAAAAAGAACCATAGATGCTTCTAATCAGCAAAGAACTGATTTAGTAGAATTTATTGACAGTTGGTTTCTAAATAAGTTTAAAAATATAACTCCTAAATCTGATGCAAAGATCAATACAGAAACACCCGCTTGGGCTGTAGACAGATTATCAATACTTGCATTAAAGGTTTATCATATGTCATTAGAAGCGAATAGAGAATCTGCCTCTGAGGAGCATCGTTTAAATTGCCAGGCAAAATTAGATGTGCTTCTTATACAGAAAGAAGATCTATCAACTTCTATAAATCAGTTGCTTACTGATATTGAAAACGGTGATGTTAAGATGAAAGTATACAAACAAATGAAAATGTATAATGATGAAAGTCTTAACCCAATCCTTTATCAAAAGGGGCAACAAAAATGAAAAAATTATTTTTTTTTGGAATACTGTTAATATTAACTTCTTCTTGCGCAACGGAAAAATTGAATTTTTCTCCGTTGTCTAATAATTTTTATAGTGAAGCAAAAGGATCAGATTCTGATAGAGGACTAAAGAAAAGCATAGACATTAATATCAAAGAAAATGTAAATGCTTCTGAAATATCTAATTTAATTTCCACCTTTCCTAATTTTAAAAATGTTAGCGTCAATGAAGAAGTCATTTCGTTGAAATACAGCTTACAAAATTATTTGTATGCAATCGACGCCAATAATGTTTCAGGAAAAAACAGGGCTATTAAAAGCTTTGAAAAGGCCTATAAAAAAATTCAGAAACTCAGACAAAATCTTTCAAAAGATGATGATGAGATACTCAACAGATATTTGGTAAGATTAAAGACCAATATTTCTGTAATCGAAGACTCTCTAAGAGGAAATTAAAAACTTACTACCTTATTAATGATTAAAATTCAAGCGGAAGCAAACGTTCCTACGGAACATGGAACTTTCCGAATGATCGCTTTCTCTGAAAACGAAAATGACTGGATGCCTCACATGGCAATCATTGCTGAAAATACAGACTTTTCAAAACCAGTCAATGTACGTTTCCATTCAGAATGTATTACCGGAGAAGTTTTCCATTCAAAAAAGTGTGAGTGTGGGCAGCAGTTGGATGCTGCTATGAAATATATCCATGAAAATGGAGGGATTATTATCTACCTTCGTCAGGAAGGAAGAAATATTGGAATTATCAACAAATTAAAAGCATATTCCCTACAGGAAAAAGGCTTTGATACTGTGGAGGCCAATTTAAAATTGGGACTTCCTGCAGATGATAGAAACTTTAATGTAGCTATCGAAATTTTAAATCTTCTGGAAGTAAAGGATATCAATCTTTTAACTAACAACCCTGAAAAGGTAAAGTATGTAACTGAAAGTAATATTCACCTTAACTCCAGAGTTCCCCTACAAATACCTGCTAACGATGCCAGCAGAGGTTATTTAAAGACAAAGAAAGATTATTTTGGACATCTTCTGGATGACAATGATAATTAACTAAAATAAAGATAAAACAAATGGCTCCGGAATAATTCCGGAGCCATTTTTAATTATAAAAAACTGAAAAGATAATTTCTTAATTTTTAGTCTTTATTTTAGACTCGTCAATATTGTAATATTTAATTACGCTATTGTAATCGTTGTAATCTACCGGAGGAGTTGCTGCTTTAGCCCCTTTACCAGCAGCATTGCCTAAATTCGCAGGTAATATAACTACTCTAAATCTTTTATTTGTATAAAAATTTGTATTTGGAGTTAAGTTTAATGTAGAATCTAAACTAATACGTATATCAAATCGGCTAAAATTGAATGAATAGCCAACAGCAACATTATTATCAGTATAGAAGGTATAAGGCAATAAGTTCCAAACTGGGGAGCCATTATTAGTAACATCTGTTTGTAAATAGATAAGTACTACATCAGCCCGTACTAAAGGGGTAGTAAATGTATCAGTATACTGATATAAATTATCATCTACTCTACCGAGTGTTGCTGTAATATCAAAAGCAGTACCCACCGTATCATTATCTACAAAGTTATTATTATTATCACGATTGTCACAGCTATAAATAAATAAGCTGGCAAAAGCTAGAAGTAAGATTGGAAGAAATTTTTTCATTTTTATAAAAGTTTAGTTATTATAGTAAGCACCTTCAAAACATATACCAAAAAACATAAAAACATATATTCTGATGATTTTTTTAATCGTATTTTTGTTCTTATTCAAAAGTTATGAACAAAATCGTTTACACTTCACTTATAATAGGTCTATTGATCAGCACTAAAGTTACAGCACAATACCTTCCTAAGAACATTTCTGAAGTAGATATTGCAAAAGCTCACCAATGGGTTGACAAAACATACCAATCTCTCTCACAGGATGAAAAACTAGGACAACTTTTTATTGTTGCACTTTATACCAATAAGGACGAAAACCATATCAATCAGGTAAGAAACATTGTTACTAATGATAAAATAGGGGGACTCATCTTAATGCAGGATGATGCAGCCAGAGAAATCAATCTGGTGAATGAGTTTCAGCAAAAATCCAAAGTTCCTTTAATGATCGGTATGGATGCAGAATGGGGACTTTTTCAAAGAATTGCAGCAGCCCATAAGTTTCCATGGGCCATGACACTGGGAGCCATCCAGGATAAAGCATTAATCCATCAAATGGCAGCCAAAATAGCTGAAGATTGCAAACGAATGGGAATTAATTGGGATTTTGCACCTGTAGTAGATGTGAACACCAACCCCAACAATCCTATTATAGGCAACAGAAGTTTCGGGTCTGAAGTCAATAATGTGATTAGCTCAGCTCTTGCTTATACTAATGGACTTCAAGACAATAATATCCTCGCAGCCATTAAGCATTTTCCTGGTCACGGAGATACCAGTACAGATTCTCATTTGGATTTACCTGTTGTTTCCCATCAGTTGGATCGTCTTAATAATATAGAGCTTGCACCTTTCAAAGCTCTAATGGATAAAGGAGTTGGAGGAGTAATGGTTGCCCATTTATATGTTCCTAGCCTGGAATCAGGAAAAGGAATTCCGGCTTCAGTTTCCAAGAATATCATCACAGGACTGTTAAAAGAAAAATTAGGATATAAAGGTCTTATTATAACAGATGCATTAAATATGGGTGCTGTTGCCAATAAATATAAGCCAGGTGAACTGGATGCTATGGCCTTCAAAGCCGGAAATGATATTATGCTCTTCTCTCAGGGAGTTTCTGAAGGAAAAAAATTGATTCAGAAAGCTATTGACAATGGCGAAATAGTACAATCAAGAGTGGAAGAAAGTGTAAAGAAGATTTTACTGACAAAGTATTTCTTAGGACTAAGCCAATACACTCCTAAAAGTCCTGAAAATATTAATTACGACCTGAATAATGACTCTCATAAAAACTTGGTGCAAAATCTTTATTCAAACGCCCTTACTTTATTAAAGGATGATCAGAAGCTCCTTCCGCTGGGTAAAAAGCAAGTCTACTACGTTCCGTTAGAAGAAGCTCCCTATCAGACCTTTGCCTCTCAACTAGGTTTAGAAACACAGGTCATCATTAAAAAAGCAAATGAAATTAATACAATCCCTGCTAATTCTACAGTAGTGGTAGGGTTTCACAAAGATAACTCCACGGCTTACAAGCCTTATAAAATTTCTGCTGAATCAAAGAAAGTATTGGCTGATCTGGTTAAAAATCAAAAAGTAATACTGGATGTTTTCGGAAGCGCCTACGCTTTGAAAGATATTGATATTTCAAAAGTTTCAACAGTACTTGTTTCTTATGAAAACAATAATGACTCAATGACTGCAGCAGCCAATGCACTCAATGGGAAAACAAAAATATGGGGCAGGCTTCCAGTGTTAATCAATGATCAGCTAAGAGCCGGAATGGGTATTGATTTCAATTCCATTTCCAATACAAATACAAACGTGAGTTCAACAACATTTACAACATCAAAACAACAATAAACTAATGAAAATAGGCATACTTTGCTATCCAACATATGGTGGAAGCGGGATTGTAGCTACAGAATTGGGAATGTCTCTTGCCAACAAAGGCTATGAGGTTCATTTCATCAGTTCTGCACTTCCTGCAAGATTAGACATTACCAATCCGAATATTTTCTTTCATAGGGTGAATGTTCAGACCTATCCGCTTTTTCAATATCAACCTTATGATATTGCATTGAGTTCTATGATCTATCGTGTCGTAAATTTATACAAACTTGATTTACTTCATGCTCACTACGCTATTCCGTATGCATATGCCGCATTTACAGCAAAGCAAATGCTAAAGGAAGACCAGAATGATATTCCATTGGTAACTACCCTTCATGGTACAGATATCACGCTGGTAGGACAACATCCAAGTTATAAGCATGCTGTAGAATTTTCTATTAATAAATCAGATGCGATTACTTCCGTATCTGAAAGCCTAAAAAAAGATACCCTCCAGTTTTTCAATATTAAAAAACCGATTCAGGTAATTACCAATTTTATTGATAATTCTGAATTTGACGAATGTAATGAGTGTCAGAGAACTCAGTTTGCAGATCCGGATGAGAAAATATTGATTCATGTTTCCAACCTTCGACCGGTAAAACGTGTTGAAGAAGTTCTACAGATTTTTAAAAATGTCAATAAGAAGGTAAAATCTAAATTGATTATTATCGGAGAAGGACCTGATATGGAAAAAGTGAATCAATTCTTAGAGGAAAACCCTGAACTCATCTCGAAAATACGTTTGCTTGGAAAAGTAAATGACCTGTACAGAATTCTTCAGCTTTCCGACGTCTTCTTACTCCCTTCCGAACAAGAAAGCTTTGGTTTGGCAGCACTGGAAGCTATGGCAGCATATACTCCGGTGATCAGCTCTAATGCAGGTGGAATTCCGGAAGTAAATATCCAGGGAGAAACAGGATATCTTGCGGAGATAGGAAATGTAGAGGCGATGAGCAATTACACCATTAAATTACTGAGCAATGATGAACTTTTAGCCAAAATGAAAATAAATGCGAAAGAACAGGCTATAAAATTCGATTTGAAAAACATTCTTCCTATATATGAAGAAATGTATAAAACAACCATAGAAAATTTTAAAAACGAGTTGTCACGGGTATAATAGTTCTATTATATTTGTGATACACTCATGACGGAAAAATTACTTCAATATCTTTGGAACTTTAAGGTTTTCAAAAATTTTGACTTCAAGGATATTGAAGGAAATCCCGTTGATATCATAAATTTCGGACAATGGAATACCAATGCCGGACCGGATTTCCTACACGCAACCATCAAAGTTAATTCTATTACTTTAAATGGTCATATTGAGCTCCATACCAGGGCTTCCGATTGGATTTTCCATCATCATTCCCACGATCCCAATTATCAAAATATAATTCTGCATGTTGTTTATGAAAATGATATGGAGATTGAAGAGCTTAATTCCAGAAATATTCCAACACTGGAGTTAAAGAATTTTATTGATGAAAAGATCCTATGGAAATATGAAAAGCTAGTCGATGAAAGCCAGTTTATTCCATGTGAAAGCATATTTATTAAAGATAATATTCCAATCAACTTTCACGAAGAAAATGTTTTAAAAAAGCTGGATGCTAAATCGATGGAGCTGGAACAAAGTTTAGAACAGTCTAAAAATAATTTTGAAGCAGTTTTATTCCACAGTCTCGCCTACTCTTTTGGACTTAAAGTCAATGCATTGCTTTTTAAACAGATTGCAGAAAGTATTGATTTTACAATCATCAATAAACTCCGGCAAAACAGAACCCAGCTTGAAAGTTTACTCTTTGGGATCTGCGATTGGTTGGAAGATCCGCAGGATGAACAAATGGTACTTTGGAAAAGGGAATTTGATTTTGTAAGAAGAAAATATAACATCCCGGATTTAAAATTTCATCCTAAGTTTTCAAGATTAAGACCTCCTAATTTTCCAACCATCCGTATTTCTCAACTGGCCGGTCTGTATCATGAGCATCAGAATTTATTTTCAAAAATTATTCTTTCAAAAAAAATTGAAGAGATCTTTGATCTATTCCGGGAGATAAAAGCTTCAGACTATTGGAATGATCATTTTAATTTCGGAAAGATATCAGCTGTCAGCCAGCCTAAAATGTTCAGTAAGGAATTTATTGAATTGCTTATTTTAAATACTGTTCTCCCTTTCAAATACACCTACCATAAATATCATAACGAAGAAATAGCTGATGAGATTCTGGAGTTTTATAGAGGACTTACTCCCGAAAAAAATTCGATTATTTCTTCCTGGAAAAAACTTGGAGTAGAGATAACCGATTCACTAACCACACAAAGTCTTATTTATCATTTCAAAAACTGCTGTGAAGAAAAAAATTGCTTAAATTGCGGGATTGGATTTAAACTTTTAAAAGATTCTTCAAATGCTTGATAATATCCGTCATAAAATGGAAAGAGAATGGTTTGGTGTTCTTACAAGAATGGGAGCCAAATTGGGAATTCCCGTCTCTAAACTTAGAGTATTTTTCATCTACTCTACTTTTGCTACAGCCGGCTTTTTCTTTCTGATCTATCTTGGCTTAGCTTTTACATTATGGATTAAGGATATTTTCATCACCAGAAGACCCAGCGTTTTTGATTTATAATTATGGAATTTTTACTTATTACCTCACCTGAGGACTATAGAATAAAAGATATTTATCATTCCTACTCCTCTACTTTTCCTGAAGAAGAAATAAGGGATTGGGATCAGTTTATTAAATTATTTACAAACCCACATGCAAAGGTGATTTCTGTATTACATGAATCAAAACCCATTGGCTACCTCATCATTTGGGAACTGAGCCATTATATTTTCGTAGAGCATTTTGAAGTTTTCGCCGAATTCAGAAACCAGAAACTGGGATCTCATATTACCGGCTATCTCTTTAAAAATTATTCAAGAATAATTTTGGAAATTGAACCGGCTGATGCAGGAGAAGATGCTAAAAGACGGTATTCTTTTTATCAGAAAAATGGGTTCAGCTTAGTCGATGAAATGTATGTACAGCCTAGCTATGGCGAAGGAAAGAAATCTCTAAACCTCTGGCTATTGGCTAATTATTCGCCAGAAAACATCAAAGAGATTAAAGATGAAATTTATAACATTGTCTACCATTAAAATAACAAAAAAGCTGTCTTATTTTGAGACAGCTTTTTTGTTATTTTAGCTTACGAATACGTGAATGTTTTTTATAAGTTTTTCGCCTTTGATACGGACACTTCTTTAGTTATTATCAAACTAATTAGTTAACCTCATATTCCAGTTTTATGGTAATACTCGCTTCTTTCTCTTTGGAAGAGGTATTGAAAGTTCCTCCATATGAATAATCTTCATTAGAGTTGGGTGCAGTGATCTGAATAACACCCATGGTTGCCTTTTTAAGGTTTCCAAGACTACTTCCTGAATTTTCTGCAATTTTTTCTGCACGCTCCTTAGCATCTTTAGTAGCACTGGCAATCATTTCCTGTTTTACGGTAGCTAACTTTGTATAAAAATAAGAAGGCGAAGATGACGTGAACTCAATTCCCCTGTTAATAATCTCCGTTATATTCCTTGAAAGATCTTCAATTTTAGCCACCTCCTTACTTTCAATAGAAACCTTTTGAGTTAGGTTATAGCCTGAAAACTCACCCTGAACATAATTCCCATTAGAATCATTATAGCTCCTAAACTGTTTTTGAATATCTACTGAAGAAAATACAATTTCATTTTGCTTAGAGTCTGTTTAAATTTTATTCAGTAATAATTTTATGGCGGATAATTTGACCATGTTTTCAGAGGATTCCATTAAGAGTTCATAATTTCTGCATAATCTTCTATCGTTATCAAACCAAGCAAATGTACGCTCTATAATCCATCGTTTATGAATTGGCTCAAACCCTTTTACTTTTTTGTCACTCCGCATTACGATCTGAATGATATAATTAAACTTAATTCTTATTTCCTCAATAATCTCTCCTCTATAACCTCCGTCCGCCAGGATTACCTGAAGCGGAATTAGTAAATATCGCAGTGTTTTGATCAGTAACAATGCAGCCTTACTCTCATGAACATTGGCTACACTTACCATTACGGCTAACAAAAAACCATTTTTGTCTACCACAACGTGTCTCTTGATTCCTTTTATTTTTTTACCTCCGTCAAAGCCATTGAGTGAACGGTTATTTCCCCAACGAACACTTTGACTGTCAATAATTCCTAAACTTGCCTGCGCTTTCTGACCCCTGTTTCGTCGTACTTCCTCTCTCAATTTTGATAATAATAAATCGAAAATCTCCAGATTTGACCATTTTGAATAATAGTAATAAACCAATTGCCATTTGGGAAAATCATGAGGTAAAAGTCTCCATTGACAGCCTGTTTTTACTAAATAACTGATAGCATTCCAAATGACAACCAAATCATATTTTCGTTTTCTGTCATCAAAATCTAATGCTTTTTTTATAAATTGCCACTGAGTTTGGGTTAAGTCCGTTGGATACATTGATGTTTTTTTCTTTTGCAACTCTAAAATGACAATTTTTATGCAACTTTTAACCCTTACTATTTTTTATTATTACTTTTTTAAACAGGCTCTTACAATCATATTCCTCAAACTTCAGAAGAAAGATTCTCCAATAGACTATTTGTAAGTTTAATATTTATAATTTTTTAAATATATCCAATATTTATGATTTAATTATTAAATAATACACGTATTAATAAAATATATTTTTAAATCAACGTAGTATATATTTATTTTATTAATTAAAAACAAACATAAAACCCTGAAAACGTAAATGTTAAAGTTCATCTTATTATATTTTCATATTCCTATTTTTATTAATTTCATATTCTTAAAAAACAGACCAAATGACTAAAAAAATTTTACTTTTTATGGTATTACCGTTGGCAATATCCGCACAGGTAGGTATTAATACTTTAGAACCTACAAAGACATTTGACATCAATGGGGAGTTAAGAGTGCGCACTTTAAATCAGGGAGAACCGACTGATGAAATACTATCAGTAGACTCTGATGGAAATGTTAGAAGAATCTCCAGAGATGAATTTGGTGGTGGAACTTCCGGGTTTAATTCTACCATTTTAGGATATGATCCACAACCCTCTGCTAACAGGCCACAACCTCCTGGAGCTGTTCCTGGTGGAGGAACAGCTACTGAATTAGGCTGTAAACAAAGGCCTGAAAATAATCATATCTATTGTGCTTATCAGCTTACCCAACCCATTAATTGGTTTAATGCATTTGATTTTGCCAAACAAATGGGCGGCTATCTGGTAACAATGCCAGGGGATGCCGAAAGAATATGGGTCAACACCAATATTGTAGCTTCGGGAACAGGTTATGACCTGAACAATAGTATTTGGATAGGTTTCAATAAAATCAGAAGACCAGGAAATCCTGATCAATTACAATGGATTACCGGAGAAGAATTTAGAATAAACTGGTCTACCAATCCGGCTACAACGGAAAACTGGTTTGCACCAGGAGAACCCAATAACTCTGGTCAAAACGAAGGAGCTACCCATATACTATCAGGGGGAGAAAGAAGATGGAATGATTTAGCAGGAACAGTAACCAGTTCCAACAACCGTGCAATGGACCAACTCATTGTTGAGTTTAATGAATAATTGAAACGCCATCCAATATATAAAGCTCAGAAATTTCTGAGCTTTTATTTTAATCGAAAGCTTAATCCTTTTCAACGTCAAGGATAAGACTTTTTAAAATATCACTCGTAGAATCTTCACTATAATGATGAATCGATTGCCCCACCCAGATGTTGACAAAATCATCATTCTCATTCACTTTCGCAGCCTTTCTTAATTCACCGGTTAATTTATTATGGTAAGGATAAGGCAAAATATAGTCCGAATCTTCTATAGCCTCAATAAACCTATTTTTGATCCCTCTGGCATAACGTCCGGAAAAGCTTTTGGTTAAAAGTATATCTTCTTCCTGTACTCTTTCCAGTCTGCCTTTTTCAAATGGTTTCATCGCACTTTCCTGAGATGCGAGTAAAACACTTCCTACCTGAAAACCTTGCGCACCCAATTTCTTTGAAGCCAATAATGTTTTAGCGTTATAAAGGCCACCGGCATACATTAATGGAACGCTCACGGCATCATATACCTGTGATAACAAAGATAGCCCTCCGATTTGTGGAATAGATTCAGTATCGAAAGTTCCTCTGTGTCCTCCTGCTTCAATTCCTTGTACACAGATCATATCAATTCCTGACTTTTCAAGCAGTAGCGCTTCTTTTACAGACGTGCAAGTCCCGATAAGCACGACTCCATTTTCTTTTAGTTTCTGAATACTCTGACCATCCAGATTTCCAAAAGTAAAGCTTAGTATTTTACAACCTTCCTCAATAATAATATCAATTTGCTCATGATAAGTATTGATCTTAAGATCTTCAAAATTCGGAAGATGAACTTCAAGAGAGTTCTCTTTGGCAAGCTCTTCAATAAACTCTTTGACTTCAATGAATTTTTCTTTTAAAGAATCTGTAACCTCAGGAATCTGATGAACAAAAATATTGACTGCGAATGGTCGATCTGTTAGTTGTTTCGTATTCCTGATCAATTGTGCAGATTGGTCTGGCGATAAATCGGCTAATGCCAAAGACCCTAAGCATCCTCGGTTGGATGCTGCAGAAGTCATAGCTGGTGTACTTATCCCAAACATCGGAGCCTGTATAATAGGATATTCTATACAAAGTCTTTCACTTATCGCATTTGCCCAAAACATAATACCATTTTTGATTTAAAATTTACAAAAAATGGAGTAAATACTACCACGATATTTGAAATACATTTTATTGATGTAGTCAATTAAATCAAGCAAAATATTATTCTTTCAATTAATTATACTGAGTTATCCAAATAAATTCTGTATATTGTTACCAGAACCTGAGCTATATGGAAATATTTAAAGGTCAAAATCTTATCAACTTTGGAAAAGTCTTCCCAGATGACGATTCATGTCTGGGTTATTTGTTTGACTTGAAATGGAAAGACGGCTTTGTTTGTACGAAGTGCGGTAATACCTCAGGCTGTGAAAAATCAGGCCATAAATATCATTGTTATAGCTGCAATCATGTAGAAAGTGGCACAGCAGGGACGTTATTTCATAGGGTTCGATTCGGTTTACACAAAGCCTTTCATATTGTTTTTGAAATGGTAAACAGTAGTAAAGGGATCTCGAGCATTCAGGTAGGCCTTCGCTATGGCATCCGCCAACCCACGGCATGGACATTTATGCATAAGGTAAGAAAAGCCATGGAAAGCAGTAAGAAATATCCGATGTCTGATTGGGTTCATGTAGACGAATTTGTGGTAGGGGGAATGGAAGAGGGTAAAAAAGGCAGAAGCTATAACACACAAAAAACCAAAGCTGTTGTGGCGGTTGAACTTAGCGAAAAGCATCAGGTGAAACGTGTTTACATCAAAGCCATTGATGATTATTCTGCTAAATCCTTAACGCCTATTTTTGAGCAGCACATCAGTGAATCAGCCAAAGTGGTGACCGATAAGTGGAAAGGATATCTTCCCTTGAGTAAAAAGTATAACATTGAGCAAATCTCTTCAGATCAAGGAAAGTATTTTAAACAATTACACCTGATTATCCACCAGATAAAGTCTTGGATTCGAACCATACCCACTCATGTAAGTAAAAAACATGTAGAAAGTTATTTTAATGAATTTTCATACCGTATTAACCGTTCACAAAATAGAAATACCATCTTTCATAACATTATCCAAAGAATGCTTAATGCAAAACCTTTGAATTACGATAAATTAATACGGAAATTAAGCGTATAACTCGATAATTATAATTTCAATGAAAATTAAAATTTGTCAATAAAAAAAGTTAAAAAAAACTTATTACCTTAGAGTCTGTTTAAATTTTATTCAGTAATAATTTTATGGCGGATAATTTGACCATGTTTTCAGAGGATTCCATTAAGAGTTCATAATTTCTGCATAATCTTCTATCGTTATCAAACCAAGCAAATGTACGCTCTATAATCCATCGTTTATGAATTGGCTCAAACCCTTTTACTTTTTTGTCACTCCGCATTACGATCTGAATGATATAATTAAACTTAATTCTTATTTCCTCAATAATCTCTCCTCTATAACCTCCGTCCGCCAGGATTACCTGAAGCGGAATTAGTAAATATCGCAGTGTTTTGATCAGTAACAATGCAGCCTTACTCTCATGAACATTGGCTACACTTACCATTACGGCTAACAAAAAACCATTTTTGTCTACCACAACGTGTCTCTTGATTCCTTTTATTTTTTTACCTCCGTCAAAGCCATTGAGTGAACGGTTATTTCCCCAACGAACACTTTGACTGTCAATAATTCCTAAACTTGCCTGCGCTTTCTGACCCCTGTTTCGTCGTACTTCCTCTCTCAATTTTGATAATAATAAATCGAAAATCTCCAGATTTGACCATTTTGAATAATAGTAATAAACCAATTGCCATTTGGGAAAATCATGAGGTAAAAGTCTCCATTGACAGCCTGTTTTTACTAAATAACTGATAGCATTCCAAATGACAACCAAATCATATTTTCGTTTTCTGTCATCAAAATCTAATGCTTTTTTTATAAATTGCCACTGAGTTTGGGTTAAGTCCGTTGGATACATTGATGTTTTTTTCTTTTGCAACTCTAAAATGACAATTTTTATGCAACTTTTAACCCTTACTATTTTTTATTATTACTTTTTTAAACAGGCTCTTAATTCCTTTTGAAATAAGATAATCATTAATAACTTTCCGGTCTAATGCAAGCTCATCATAAGCCGATTTTAAATCAGAATTATTTTTAGAAAAGCTTCCCGACCATGTAATAAGATCAGAAGCAAACTGCTTCGTTCCTAATCCAGTTACTGAAATTGTATTTTCAGATTTATTCCTGTTTTTAATGGCACTTCCCAAAAGACCAAGGCCAATAATGAAGCCTACTGCTGCAATGGCAATGACTATAATATTTTTATTCATAAAATTTGGTGAATTTGATTAATTTATCATTTAAAAATTGAGTGTTAATGAAATTATTATATCAATTTTCATTCCGAAATTTTAAGATTTTTTTAACAAAACTAGGGCTTAGATATTTTCAGTCTTTCTCTGAATACAGGTATTATTTCTTCGAGTTTCAACAAAACTCCCGATAAGTTTTTTGCTCTCACATAAGTTCGTACCTGAGGCTTGAAGGAAAAAGAAAACTCAATAAATTCTGAGATTCTTTCTGAAGGAATTCCTGCATCCGTAAAGTAATCATCTTCTACCCTTTTTCGCACCCATGCAATATGCTCCTGCAAATCATCGTACCTATATTCACGCTTTTGCCTTCTTGCTCTTCCACTAATCAAATCATATGTTCCCTGAACGTCCAGAGAGCCTAAAAGTACCGGAAGTAAAACTTTCTTTACTTCTGCCGGCTTTGCTCTCATTTTTCCTATAGGTTGTGGAAGTCCGACAGCCTGCTTAACAAGTTCTCCTTTATCTAATGTTGCCACACTTCTGGAATCTTTTGTCAGATCACCAGATAGCTTTTTTACGGTAACTTCTTCTATATCTTCAGGTATTTTCACCAGAATAACAAATAATAGAGGATTATTATTTCCTAGCAGCACTCTTTTCGAGGCCCTTTCGTAGCCTGATCTTACAAATCTCAATTCATCATTTTCTGAGGCTTCAATAGAGAATTCACCTAAAGAGTTAGTGTATGTTTTCTTATCTGTAGACATATTCACTACTGTAACCGCAGGCAAATTAATATCATTATCATCTGTGATTCTTCCTCTTACCATTTGTTGAGAATAAAAAGCCTCTCCTACCAATAATAAAATCAATAACAGAACCCCTTTCATAGCTTACTTTGTATCTTTAAACACCAATGATTAATACGTTGCTTTCTAATAAGATGAATTCTCATAAGCATTATCTTTGAGTCTGTGGTGCACGATAGGATGAAATTCTGGCAAGAACTGCCCTTTGAAACCTCATTAAGTCTGCATCACTACAATATCCGTATTTTAGGATTTTCTTCCTTTCAAAACCACCTCTTAAAACATAATAAATAAAATGCTGAATTTGTGATTTCTCTATTTTCAGGTCTGCAAAATATTGTTCTCCTAAACTGGCACTCAGGTAATTCATAAGGTCAACATCATCCCATTGGTCTTTTACCTTACCTATGCTAAACCCCTCTCCTTTGGGTTGTACAAATTCACCTCCTTTTGCCGCTAGAACCCTTGGATCAGATTTTTGACGCATATACTTAGCGAGACCTTCTGTGAACTTATCTACTTTTTTAGGCCTGTCCAGATTTTTGGAATCTATTTTTAAATCTCCGGTAATTCCCTTTTTGATTTCTACTTCAGGAATCAATGTTGCCTGACGTACGAGAACCATATTAATAGGGGCTCCTACATTCTCTTTTGTGATTTTCTTATTCATCCTTTCATAGCCGTTTTTGACAAAACGGAGCTCATCTCCCTGACGACCGGAAATCATAAAGTGTCCATCTGAATTAGTCAGAACACGTTCATCTGTCCGAATATTGATTACGGTGACCTCAGGTACTTCAATACGTTCTTCAGAAGCAACTTTACCAAAGAGATACTCCTGCGCATGAACCTGAATAAAGAAGACAAAAGATAAAAGAAAGAATAGTCTTAATTTCACGGATAGATATTATAAAGCAAATCTAAAATTATTTTTAATGTATACCACAAGTTTAACCACAGTTAACGCGTTTTAGCATTTTTTTTGGAATTTCCATTTCCCATTTGTTAAATAGCGAATTACAATTGTTAAAATTTCACTTAAATTTTAGCTAACTTGCAATCTCAATTCATTTTAAAAATGCAAAATTCTTATACAGTAATCAATGCTTCTGCTGGTTCAGGGAAAACCTATGCTCTGGTTCAGAGGCTTTTGATGATCTGTCTTCGTTATCCTAATCAGCAGCAGGCCATCAGAAATATTTTAGCACTCACTTTCACCAATAAGGCGGCCAATGAAATGAAGGAGAGAATTTTGTCATGGCTGGGCAATTTCTCAGCAAGCAATTTTGCTGATAACAATGATCTGAAAAACATCCAGAAAGTCTTCAAAGAAGAAGGCATAAAAATTACCATTGACGAGTTACATGTTCGGTCTAAAAAACTATTGGATTACGTTCTTCACAACTACTCCACTTTAAACATAGGAACCATTGACCGTTTCAATTCTCGTCTGGTACGAAGCTTTTCTTATGAACTGGGACTGGCAAAAAATTTCAATCTTGAAATTGAAGCTGAGCCTTTCCTGATAGAAGCCGTAGATAAAATGCTGGATCAGATTGGAGAAAATGACACTATTTCCAATTCCTTTATGGATTATGTGGATTATAGTCTTGAAAATAATGAGCGGATTAACCTCAATAAGAACCTGTATGATTCAGCGAAAGAATTTGTAAAAGATATTCATTACGAGCAACTGAAAAGCAATCATAACTTTGATGATACCAATTACGAGGATATAAAAAATACGATCCGTAAAGAGATTGTACTGAATAAAAAAAGTTCTGTAGAAATTGCTTCTGCATCGGTTGAATTATTCAAATCCAGAAATATTGAGATTGAAGATTTTGCGCAGGGAAAAAATGGAATTGGTGGCTTTTTCACCAAAGTCCTGGATTTTTATCACCAAAAAAGAGCAGGATTTCCTTTTCCGACTACACAGGAGGAGTCTGTCGTAAATAACTACAGAAAAGGATCCTCTTCGAAAGCTAAAAGTAAAGAAACAGATATTTTTGAAATTCTTGAAACTCTTTTAGAGAATCGAATGCAGCTTATTCTTCTCTACATTGAAACTCAGAAAAAAGAGAAGATTCTATCTGCATTGCTTCCCCTCAAAGTCAATAAAGATATTCAGAATGAATTAAAGAAAATTGAAGAGGAAAATGATCTGGTCTTGCTTTCAAAATTCAATATTCTGATCAATGAAAATTTAAGAAATGAACCTTCAGCCTTTATTTATGAAAAAGTAGGCTCTCAGTTTCAGCACTATTTCTTTGATGAATTTCAGGACACCTCTGAATTACAGTGGCAAAATTTTATTCCTCTGAGAAATCACAGCGTATCCACAGAAAATACGTCTTTTACTTTGGTTGGCGATCCTAAACAAAGTATTTACCGTTTTCGGGGTGGAGAAAGCAAATTGATGCTGGATATCATTAACAAAAAAGAAATTTCACCCAAAGAAGCAGAGCTGCTTGTATTAAAAGATAACTGGAGAAGTGCAAAGAACATCGTTTTATTTAATAATGAGCTCTATCAATATCATTCCAGAGATCTGGAGGAAGAGCATAAGAATATCTTTGGGACCGATGCTGAACAAAGTCCAAAATCAGCAATTGATGGCCGGGTAAAGGTGAATCTTATTGAAAACCTTACCAATGAAGATTTCTATAATGATACTTCGGAAAGAATGCAAAAAGATATTCAGGAAGCGCTGGACAACGGATTTAAATTTTCCGATATTACGATACTTTGCCGGGGCAATTTTGACATTTTCAGCTATTCTCAAAAGCTGGGAAATCTAAAGGTTAATTACCGAAGTGAAGAAACCAATATCAAAACGATTTCCGATAAAGGTTTAACATTAGAACTTTCTAATACATTACAAGCTGTCATTGAATTTTTAAAGTGGGAAACCAATCCTAAAAATAAACCTAATTTAATCATGATGATGTATTATCTGAATAAGTTAGGAAGAGTGATCATGCCGGACTTCACATTAGAAATGAAAGAAATCCTGGAAATCGAATCTCATGAGGAAATCCTTCAATTTATTCAGCATAAATATGCATTACAACTCAGACAAGATCATTTCCCAAGATTCAATCTATACAATTTTGTAGAATATTATGTCAATGAGTTTTCTTTTGAGAATAAGGAAACCGATTTTTTACTCAACTTTCTGGAAATGCTTTTCAACTTTACCCAAAATGCAGGAGCAAGTACAAAGGAATTTTTGAAATATTGGGATGAAGAGGCGTCTACCTACACCATTCAGGCTTCGGAAAACATTGATGCTATCCAGATTATGACGATTCACAAAGCAAAAGGGCTGGAATTCCCTATTGTCTTTATTCCAATGATGAATAAAAATCGTGATGCAGAATTTACCAATTGGTTTGAGACCAATAACAACGAGGCTTTAAAGTCTGTTAACATCAACCAGTTCAATAAAAACTTAGAGGCTTACGACAAGGAAATTGAGAAATTCAATAAACAAAATTCTTACAAAAACCTAATTGATAGATTATGCCTGCAATACGTTGCTACAACACGACCTGTAGAGCAACTATATTTTTATCTCCAAAAGCCCAATAAAACATCCAATAATCTTGAACTTTTAGAATTTATCCAAACCAAAAATACAGAACAAGCAGACGAGTTCGATCTGTATGAAGTCCATCCTGAAATGCTAAAAAAGCATTCCAAAGATAAAACCTCATCTTTTAAGACAAAAGATATCCGAAACCTAAAAAACATCAACGAAAAAAGTACTTCCATTAAAATTGCAACTCCTTCTAAAAACTATCAGGTTCGAAATGAGAAAGTAAGAATAGGGCTTTTCGTTCACGAGCTCCTTTCAAAGATCAATACTGAAAAAGACATTAAAAAAATACTCGAAAGTTATGTTCTGGAAGGGCAGATTACGCTTACTGAAAAGAATGAAATTCATGAAACTTTACAACAAATTGTCAATACCTATTCTGAATTTTTTGATGAAAAATGGGAAGTAATCAATGAAAAAGACATTATGATTTCAGAAAAAGGAGAAAGCCGGATTTACAGGCCTGACAGAATTTTAAAGAATGATGAAGGCTATATTATTGTAGATTTCAAAACCGGAGAGGTCTCTGAAAAGAATGACAAACAAATAGAAACATACCGAAAAGTATTGGAAAGTCTGGGAAGAAAGGTATTGAAGACACAACTTATTTATTTGTAATCATAAGCTCAACAACTTTATTTATTTTTTCTTATCTTCAGTCTCTAAACTAATTTTAATATGAATCGTATTGTAAGCTTTATGAGCATTGGAGCCTTGCTACTTGCCAGTTGCAGCTCCCCAAAAAAGACCTCTATGGACAAGACACAAGACACAAAAAATGTTAAGATCGAGTTCACAGGTACGGATAATTTTATGATAAAAAACTCTAAGCTAAAAGTAAGCTTGTACGGAGTTCCAGCTAACATCGCTGATGTTCCGGCTACATTAATTACTGAAAAGGAATTTACTCAGGAAAAGGTTCCCTTCAGTGTTGAACTTCCTTTGCCTGAAAATCCAGAAAGCCTTATAGAACCTAAAGTAGATAAGGGGGCTGCAGTAAAATACTACGTTACTATCAATTGGGATGCTAACGGAAGTGGCGTGGAAGATAAAGGGGATATCGTTATCGATTATGATAAGAAGTTTCCTACCGTTACTATTGATGGAAATTCACAACAGATTTATTTGAAGGAATCAAAATAAATTTGTCAAGGTATATTAATTAAATAAGCGATCTCACTTTTGAGATCGTTTATTTTTTTATTTAGCTACTAGTTCATTAATATGCAGACTATCCCCATTATTAATATAGTAAAACTACTACAAGATATCGTAGAATTACTACATAAAATAGTAGAAACACTACAAAAAATGAAACTTATAGCCAAAAGTTTTTATGGATTTTTAAAGAGGTATATATTTGCTGTACAATCACTGAACATAAAATATTAACGATTAAAATTCATCAATTATGGCAGCAAACTCAAGAGGAATCTTAAAATTCAACGGAAGCGAAGGCCAGAAGCTTTTAAAGCTTAACTACAGCGTATCAAGGTCCACCGACGTTTCAGGGCGGGTAGCTTCAGATCCATCCAACGCAATTATCAAATTAACGATTGAAGCTACAGAAAAATCTGAAATTCTGGAAAGCTTATTGAACGGAAAATACAAACCCACAACAGGAGAAATTACTTTTAACAAATCCCACGAAGAAGGAACACTAATTACTTTAAACTGGGAAAACGGATATGTGATCCAACATCAGGTAAATTTCGATGCAATAGATGACAACAGTATGTTGATCAGCTTTGTGGTAAGCGCAGAGAAAATTAACTATGGTAGTGCAGCCTATGAAGGTGTATGGCCAGGTAAATAAATTCCATTTGCTAAAATTTATTGAAGGTCACCTTTATGGTGATCTTTTTGTTGTTAAGATCATATAAGAAGTAAGAAGACAGCATAAAAAAAACTCCAAAATATGATTACAATATTTTGGAGTTTTTAATTCAGGGTACGTTGATCCTGAATTAGTAATCAGGAAAACCTTAAGCTGTCGTATCTGGAGTAAATACTCTTTGCGACAATTCCTGATCAAAAAGATATAATGCTGATGGATTATCACAAACCATTCTGATTTTAGTAACCAATTGAGATGCACTTGCTTCTTCTTCTACCTGCTCATTAATGAACCATTGTAAGAAAGAAGTTGTAGCAAAGTCTCCTTCATCATTAGCATTTTTTACGATATTAAAAATACTTTTTGTTACTTTTTTTTCGTGTTCCAATGCCTTTTCAAAAATGTCAGTAGCATTTTCGAATTCGTGAGGTGGTTTTGCAATTTCACTGATAATGATCTCTCCTCCTACATCATTTAAATAGTCAAACATTTTATCTGCATGCATTAACTCTTCTTTGCTTTGCACTCTGAAATAGTTAGCTATTCCGTCAAGATCCTTACTTGAAAACCAAGCAGACATTGAAAGATAATATTGTGCAGCATATTGTTCGTGACCTATTTGTTCGTTAATTAATTTTGCAATTTTTTCGCTTACCATAATAAAAAGATTATATTCAAAAATACGGAATTAAACCCCGAATTCAAAAGATTTAATAAAATTTAATACAAAAAGGGCGGAATTACTTCCACCCTCAATACATTAAAAAATCAAAATTACAAACTATTAATTTGCAGCAGGAGCCATAGTATGCATAGGTTTCTTCATCATTTTTTTATCTTTCATCATCGCCTTTCTCTGCTCCATTTTCGCTTGTCTGTCAGCTTGCCACTTAGTATACTGCTCAGGGGTCAGGATATTTTTCATATCTGCATCCATCTGTGCTCTCTTAGCCTTCATCTGCTCCATCTTTGCTTGCCTGTTACCTTTACTCTTTTCAAAGCTAGCCATCATTTCAGCTCTTCTCTTAGCATGAAGATCTTTGATTTGGGCAACCTGCGTCTGATTTAGATTCAAATCCTTCTGCATCTTTTCCAAATGTTCCTGTTCCTTTTGCTGCATCTTCTGTTGCATCTCTGCTCTTGTAGCTTGTTTCTCTTGAGGAGTAGTCTGTTGTGCCATGGCAAAACTTCCCATTCCTATAAATGCTATTGCTAAAACTAATTTTTTCATGTTTTTAAATCTTTAATTAATTGTTATACATCTTTTTGATTATCAATTAAAAACAATGTTAAATACGATCATTCATAAAAAATGTTAAATTATATTATTAAAAACACAATATTAAATCAAAAAAAAAGGACAGGTCATAAAAACCTGCCCTTCACACCACTTAAATATAATATATGAAAATTAATTATTCGCTAATTTTTGTCTGAATCCGGAATTGCTACGGTTTTCATTTCCGTTGTTATTCTGTTGTCTTGGAGCTAAGTTCTCAGTTCTTTGTTGTCTGAATCCACTATTTCCATTATTCCTGAATCCTCCATTATCTTCTCTGCGAGGTGTCACTTCTCTTCGAACATCACGACTCCCGCTATTTCTAAATCCTTCATTTCTGGGTCTTTCCACATTTCCATTACTTCTGAACCCACCATTATTATTTCTTACCCCATTATTATTGTTTTCAGAATTCCTGAAACCACCTTGATTTCTAAATCCATTATTACTTTGACCTCTGTTATCGGAATTTCTGAACCCTGAATAATTTCTGGTAGAAACCACTCTTAAAGTAGGATTATCCTGACGGCGGAATCTGCTTCTGTCTACTCTGTAAATATTGACATTTACACTTCTATAACGAGGCATTACCCTATATCTTGGAACATAGTATGTTCTTCTGTAATTCTGAAAATAAACTATAGGACTCGATCCATGATAATAATTATTCTGGAACACAACAAACACTCTTGGTCCTAGTATTCTTTGCATAGCATAAAACCTGTCATAATACCATCTGTCCGGGTTATATCTATAGAAATTATTCCATGCTGAAAAACTTGAATATAAATTGTTCAGATATAAAATCTGGTCTATCTGCCAACGGTTTAATCTGTTTTGTGCAAAGAAAGAATTCCAATTGATATTTACGATACTGTTTCTATAATCATTATAATAGCTTTGATAATATCCGGTAGGATAATAATCCTGAGGGTAGTCATAATAGTAATCATCGGGAAAATAATTTTGATCGTCCTGATCATAATATCCATTATTATTTCCATACCCATCATCTCCCCAACCATTATTCGGGTACTGCTGAGCAAACGACAATGTCGCAAAACCCAGTACTAATCCTAAAAATATTTTTTTCATCTGATAATCGTTAATTGGTTAGTATATAGCAGAATATCGCTATTCTTATTCTTTGATATCAATAAAAAAAAGAAGTTAAATCCTTCGATAAAACTTCTTTTAAAATATTATTAATTCATTGATAATCAAATGTTAAATTATTATAAACGACCGCTTCCTCTGACCCAGTCACTTATTTTCTGATTGAAAACCTTCTTTTCTTTTAAATCTTCTAAGTTCAGATGCATTCTGTACCTCCAGTAATGAGGAAAAACAGCTGGATTATTGATTCTCTCATTATCTATTTTTGGATTAACAAGTTCTCTATCGGTTGCCAAAAATTCCTGTATGGGAAACACAGCCAACATGGCGTCATTATAGAGATGCTGTTTCATAATGATTTCCGCTAAATCCTCATTCAGCTCTTCAGGAGCTGACCCGTACTGACCCAATTGCTGATTAAAATACTTCTGAGTGAGAGCTGGATCTTCTTTCCACCATTGCCTTAACGTTGAACTATCATGTGAAGATGCCGTAACAACATTGAGGTAGCTTGCATTTTTAGGATTGTAGAATGGAATATTTTCAGCAGGCATACGCTGAACTTTCAATGCAACAATAGCCAGCTCATCCATCACCACAGGAACACAAGCAGGAACCATTCCTAAATCTTCACCACAGATAAGCATTTTGGTCGCATTCAGAATAACCGGAAGCTTTTCCATTGCTCCTTCATACCAAAGCTGATCCTGTCTTCTGAAGAAATAATCATGGTATAAATCGTAAATCGCTTTTTTCTCCCAGTCTGATAAATAATGATATGAATCCGTACTATACACATTAAACCTCAGATGATAAACTACTTCTCCATTTATCTCTTCCGTTACAAAGAGAACATTCGCGCAGAGTGAAATCAGTTTTTCTTCCAGAGCACCCTGCGGGTTTTTCTTGAAATAATCTGAAAGTTTTCTTTGGGAATCAAATTCCTCTTTAAATGAATAAGTTCCGTCAAAGTTATTATTAAGAAATTCTAATGCCTTACTGCTTTCTTCTCCAAAATAATTCCAGAGAATCTGATCATTGATAAAAGGCTTGCAATACCTGTCAAAATTAAAAGGAATATTCCACGCTTTAAATTCGTCTGCAACGATAGGAACAGCAGGATAAAAATATCCCAGAATACCCTGGGTTGCTGAAATAGGCATTCTCCATATTCTGAAAAAACCTAGAATATGATCGATTCGCATAGCATCAAAATATTGCTCTAGTGCCTTGAACCTGTTTTTCCACCATCTGTAGTCATCCTCTTTCATCGCCTCCCAGTTATAAGTTGGAAACTCCCAATTTTGGCCTAATTCAGTGAATTGATCCGGCGGTGCCCCAGCCTGGAAGTCCATCCCAAATAATTCAGGCTCTGCCCATGCTTCAACAGAATACCGGTAAATACCAATCGGAAGATCCCCTTTAAGAGAAACACCTAAACTATGAGTATAATCAACAGCTTCTTTTAATTGTTTATGAAGTTGGAACTGAATCCACGCATGAAGCATTGAGCTATCATACTCTTTATTTTTTACAGAAAAGAATGGAGAGATTTTTCCAGCAATATATTTTTTATGAGTTTTCCAATCATTAAAATTGGGCGTTTTATACTTATCTCTTAATACACAAAATGCACAATATGGAATGAGCCAGCTATCATTATCTTTTATAAACTTTTTGAAATTTCTATCTTTATAGATCTTATCTTTTTCAAGATTAAAAACGGCTTTCAGATATTTCCATTTCCCAGAAATCATTTTTTCATAATCAATGAGATCCAAAGCATTTAATGCATTTTTTTCTACGCGATACTCTTCAACTAAATCCTTAGGCAATGGATAATCAAGATTTTCAAGTGATAGGTATTGTGGATGCAGAGCGTATACAGAAACTGCAGCATAAGGATAAGAATCTGTCCAGGAATAATTAGCTGTAGTATCATTGATTGGAAGAATCTGAATAATGCCAAGATCAGTCTCTTTCGCCCAATCTGCCAGGAGTTTTATATCCGAAAATTCACCAACACCAAACCCATTTTCACTTCTTAAGGAAAATACGGGAACTGCTACTCCAGCATCGTGGTACATCTGATACAATTTGAACTTAAAATAGTGGTTGGAAACAATTTGTAAAACATCTTGCTGTAGATTCGGTACCGTAAATCTGTTTTCCCCTGTTTCTACGTCAACAACCTTATCTACACTGGTATCATAAAGGCAGTATTTAAATTGTATAAATTCATTTTCCGGGATCTCAACTGATGCTTCCCAAATTCCAAAATCAATCTGAGATAAGTGAATCACTTTTTCATAATCCCAATTCCCTAGCGATGCTGTACTTCCAAAGAGAACCACCTTCCAGTCGGAGTTATAAACCGGAGCCTCTATTCTGAATACATGCGTATGCTTCTTTAAAACTGTTACCTTTTCAGGAACAAATTGATTAAGTTTATGATGTAGAATTTTATTGTTAAGATAATTTTCCGGAAAATTTTTATTGTTCCACTCATCGAAAATTAAAAACTCTTTATAGTTATGAGGAAAATTAAGATGATGGGAAACAAATTCTTCCCTTAAAACAAGTCCTCTTTCATCGACCAACTGATATTGATAAGAAATAATTTTTGAAAAATAATCTACCTCACATTTCCACAAACCATTCTCTGCATAAAGCATTGTATGAGTTTTAGGTGCAGCCCCTTCTTCATTGATCACCACCTGTAAACATTCTCCAATTTTTGCGCTGTAACCTATATTAAAGTATAATTTCATCTTTAATTTTTTATAAAAATACATTTTAATCTCGAAAAACAAAACTTAATGAATGTCAAATATTCATTAAAAAAACCTTCTCAATATACTTGAAAAGGTTTTTATGTTTTGATAATTTGAGGGTATTAATCATTCACAATAATCTTCTTACTCAATATTGCTTTTCCTGAATGGTCAGTAATATTTACTATATAGGTGCCATTTACGAGATTACCTAAGTTTATCTGCTGACTGACACTACCATCTTTTACTGCTAAATTCTGTTTTAACACATTTTTACCTGACATATCCAATATCATTAGAGAAAGATTTCCCTTTATCGTTTTATCATTGCCCATGATATTGATTACCCCATCATCAACTCTTGTCGGGAAAACATCCAGCTTTGATAAGACATTTCCTTTTACTCCCTTATCATTCGCAAAATATTGACTCGCCAAATCATAGATGGGAAGATTCAAATTCCCCGGAAGCTGTTTTGCGATCAGAGTCTTTAAGTCCACTTCATATAAAGGAGCTCCTTTTGCACTGGCAACAACAACCCTTCCGGCAGCATTGACAGCTGAACCATTAACAGAATAATTTTCAGGAATACCAGTAACCTTTCCAACAAACTTCGCTTTGAGTTCTTTTGTCATTACTTTAAAAACATTTCCGGATGCTGAAAACACATAGAAATTATTTTCTGCGTCAGATATCATATCACTATCATATCACCGCCAAAACCCGTTTCCAGAGTAGTGAATGAATTCTTTCCATTGGAAATATCATCTTTTATGATGCCAAGGTCATTAACAACATATTGATTATTTTTTTTGCTGATTTGCAAAAATTGTGTTCCGGCATTATTGATCGCATAGATATTTCCGTCATATCCTGCGGTCATTCTTGTCATGTGCGAATTGATGTCGCAGGAAGTTGCTTTTGCAATATTGTTTTCAATTAAAGTAATGGTTTTAGTCTTAGGGTTTAAGACATAGATATTGGAAGAAAACATAGGCATATAAACCAGGCTGTGATCACGTACATCATAAGCCATTGCTGCCATTGTCGCTGCCTGAGCATGATTGTAAGAATTTCTATCCTCTGTAACAGAACCATTTCTTGACTGTGAAAACACTTTTGCCGAAGCGTCTGCAGTAAGAACAGTTTCACCGGAAGTTCCGTTGATAACATCAATTGCACGGAAATCATTAAAAATAATACTAGGTGTATCCTTTCCTGTAAGTGCAAAAAAATCCTGCTGTGCATAAGCTTCAACACCTATAAGCAGAAAGAATAAAGGGAATAAATGTTTTTTCATAAATATTGGATTTAGATCGTAATAGGTTTATTACTACTAAGTTAATTAATTTTCACATTGAATAATCAAAATCCTATTATTAAATTCATGAAACCTAGAACTCCATTTTTGATGTTTAAAAAATTTTTGCAGCTTGGGCTTTTAACCACAGGCTACTATGATTTACACAAATGTTTATGATTATTTTCACTCTTGCAGATTCGGCAGATTACTGAGTTCTGAATAATCAATTCAAATACAAAAAAATCTCGCAGATTTTAAAGATCCAACAGATAATTTTATTTTAAAAATCTGTGTAATCTGTAAAATCTACGAGAGATTATTATTTAAAAAGTTTGAACTTTATTTTAATTTAAAACATAAGTTGTTCCATCCCTTCCATCTTTTAATTCAATACCTTCAGCAAGCAGCTTATCTCTGATCTGATCTGAAAGATCAAAGTTTTTAGATTTACGGGCCTGATTTCTCAGCTCGATTAAAACCTGTAAAGTCTGATCCAATTTTTCGTTATTATTTTCTTCAATAGCCTGTAATCCCAGCACCTCAAAAATAAAAGCATTTAAAAGTGACTTTAACTCTTCTAAATCTTTTGTTGAGATGGTTTCTTTACCATCATTTAAAGCAAAAATAAACTTCACAGCCTCAAATAAATGAGCAATTAAAATCGGAGAGTTAAAATCGTCCGTTAAGGCATCATAACATTTTGCCTTCCAATCCTGAAGGTTAAAGTCTGATTTTTTATCATCGTTTGGCGTGATAGAATTCAAGATCTTCACAGCTTCCATTAATCTGAGAAAGCCTTTTTCACTTGCAATCATAGCATCATTGGAAATATCCAACACGCTTCTGTAATGAGCCTGTAGGAAGCAAAAACGCACAATAGTCGGATGAAACGGTTTCTCGAAAAAATCATTTTCGCCTGTTACCAACTGCATTGGCAAAATATAATTTCCGGTTGATTTACTCATACGCTGACCGTTCATAGTCAACATATTGGCATGCATCCAATAATTTACAGGTTCTGTATCATTGCAAGCTTTTCCCTGAGCAATTTCACACTCGTGGTGTGGGAATTTTAAATCCATTCCTCCTCCATGAATATCAAACTTTTCGCCCAGATATTTAGTACTCATTGCTGTACACTCCAGATGCCATCCGGGAAAACCTTCTCCCCAAGGCGAATTCCAACGCATGATATGAGCCGGGGAAGCTTTTTTCCATAAGGCAAAATCCTGTGGATTCTTCTTTTCTCCCTGTCCATCCAAATCACGGGTATTCGCAAAAAGTTCTTCTATATTACGTTTTGAAAGTTCTCCGTAATTCAATCCTCTTTTGTTGTATTCAAGAACATCAAAATATACAGAACCATTACTTTCATAAGCAAAACCTCTTTCAATGAGCTTTTGAGTTAATTCAATTTGTTCAACAATATGTCCTGTCGCTGTAGGTTCAATATTGGGAGGCAGTAAATTAAACAGGTCCAAAACCTTATGGAAGTCAACTGTATATTTCTGTACGATTTCCATGGGTTCCAGTTTTTCAAGACGAGTCTGTTTTACAAACCTGTCATTTTCAACATTTCCATCATCTGTAAGGTGACCTGCATCAGTGATATTTCTCACATATCGTACCTTATATCCCAAATGCATTAGGGTACGGTAGATAAAGTCGAAAGAAAGGAAGGTTCTTACATTTCCCAAATGTACATTACTGTATACTGTAGGGCCACAAACGTACATTCCTACATTTCCTTCTAAGATGGGCTTAAATATTTCTTTTTCCGCTGTAAGCGAGTTATATATTTTTAATTGCATTGATGTTAAATTAAAAAATTTAATGATTAAAAGATTCAAAAATTAGTTAAAAAATTTTATCCCAACAAATAATGGTCATGATGAAAATCGTATATGAAGCTTTTTTAAATTTTATCATAAGTAAATTACTTTTAAATACTTCCAGATTACCCCAATGTCGTATGAGTTCCCACATAATGCAAGAATTCCTGTCTTGTAATTGGATTCGTTCTGAAAATACCACTCAATTCAGCCGTAATCGTAGAACTTGCGGTATCTTTGATCCCTCTGCAGTTGACACAAAGATGCTTCGCATCAATGATACATGCAACATCTTTTGTTCCCAAAGCTTCTTTCAAAGCATTTACAATCTGCATGGTCAGCCTTTCCTGTACCTGAGGTCTTTTGGCATAATAATCAACAATCCTGTTAATCTTTGAAAGCCCAATCACCTCACCATTCGAAATATAGGCAACATGTGCTTTTCCAATAATCGGTAAAAAGTGATGCTCACAAAATGAATATACTGTGATATCTTTTTCTACCAACATTTGTCGGTATTTATACTTATTAGAAAAGGTAGAAATTCCCGGCTTATTCTCAGGGAGTAACCCTCCGAAAATTTCATTGACGTACATCTTTGCAACACGCTTAGGAGAATCCTTTAATGAATCATCGGTCATATCCATTCCCAATGTTTCCATAATCTCCCCAAAAAGCTGAGTAATCTTTTCTATTTTTTCCTGTGGCGATTTATCAAAAGCATCTTCCCTTATAGGCGTATGTTCTTTTCCTGTGAAAATATCATCGTCGTTATCAGTAAAATCAACCATTTTTATTTAATTTGCAACAAAAATACGGATAATATCTATTCGTTTATTTCAATTGAAACTAAAAACATTATCTTTCACCCCCTATTTTTATAAATTTTATGGTTATTGTTGAAGAAGTACAGAATGAAAAACAGAAAAAGGAATTTTTAGATTTCCCTACCCAACTTTACCAACACGACAAAAATTTTATCAGACCTTTGGATAAAGACATCGAAGAGGTATTTGATCCTGCTAAAAATAAAGTTTTTAAAAATGGGGAATGCACCCGGTTCCTATTTAAAAATAAAAAAAGAGAGATTGTCGGAAAAGTAGCTGTTTTTGTAAATAAGCTTTATCATCAGGATCAACCTACAGGAGGGTTTGGTTTTTTTGATTGTATACAAGATCAGCCGACTGCTAATTTCATTTTTGATCATTGTAAAAAATGGCTTCAGGAAAGAGGAATGGAAGCTATGGACGGACCCATTAATTTCGGGGAAAGAGACAAATTCTGGGGCCTGCTTATCGAGGGATACTCTTCTCCCCTGTATGGAATGAATTACAATCCTTCTTATTATAAAGAGCTTTTTGAGAATTATGGTTTCCAGATATATTTTGAACAACTCTGTTTTTCAAGACCCATTTTCGCAGAAGTTTCCAGAGTCTTTACTGTGATGCATGCCAAGCATAAAAGAAATCCTGCAATTTCTGCCCAACCCATGAAAAAAAATAACCTCCCAAAGTTTGCTAAAGATTTTACCGAGGTTTACAATAAAGCATGGGCAACACACGGTGAAGGAAAACGAATGGAGGAGGCAAAAGTTCTGAAAATGTTCAATACCATGAAGCCTATCATCAATGAACACATTTCATGGTTCGTCTATGAAAATGAAAATCCTATCGCCATGTGGATGAATATTCCGGATCTGAATCAGTGGGTTAAATACCTCAACGGAAAATTAGGCTGTATTGGAAAATTGAAATTTTTATGGTACAAAACGTTCAAGAAGAATGAAAAAATGGTTGGGTTGGTTTTTGGCGTTGTTCCTGAATGGCAGAAAAAAGGTATTGACGGCTACATGATCTGGGAAGGTACCCAACACCTGAGAAAGCATACCGATTTCAAAGTTACTGAACTCCAATGGATTGGTGACTTCAATCCTAAAATGATCAAAATTGCAGAAAATCTTGATACTACTGTCACAAGAAAGTTAGCCACTTACAGGTATTTGTTTGATAGGGATAAGACTTTTGAAAGGCATCCTATGCTTTAATCACTGGTATAACACTTTTAATTTTAAAGAATACCGATTGAATACTCTCCATAGTTATTTGGGGAAATAAACCACGTATTTACGACTCCTTACATCACAAATAGTCTGACCCTATTAGAATATTTTCAAATAAATTGAAAATTTAGATTATTTTTTTTCTTTACTTTTTCATCAAAATCACAAATACAGCTCAGAAAATCAATTTATTACATCTTTTAATTCTACTTACAGTGAACATTTGATATGTTTGTAAAAACACAAATAAAATTTGATCACTGTATGAAAAAATAATTATTCTCTATACATTTTACATCCCGTAACACATTATATATTTTTCAATGTAAGAAAAATGTATTCTTGATGACTTCCAGATTTATTCTTTCATTTTTAAAAGAATCCTGATTCAAAGTTTCAGAAGTGTCTATTAAACACTATAACTAAAAACATATTCAGACTTGGTGAATATTCTATCATAATAAAAAATAAACCTAATAATGAAAAAAATTTTACTCACTGGTATTATTCTATCCACTCATCTAAGTTTTGCCCAACAGGCAGCCAATTTAACGGTCCATGATACTAGAAATACTAATGACTTACCTTCTGCATATACAAGAGAGCTTAAAATTGAGTTTAAAAGAAGAAATGCCATTGATGTCCCGGGAATTGGTAATCATTCAAGTACATTAACAATTGCTCCGTGGGCCAGGACTGATAATTCTGGAAATAAGAATCATCAACTCAACTTTAATGATGGAGGTATCTTCTACAGAAATGCTTTCCCCACTGACAACCAATGGGGGAATTGGGGCAAGCTTCTTATGGAATCAAGTGAGGGAACAGTAGCCATTGGGGGGCCAACAGATCCTAAGATTTCTTTTAAAAACTATGGCAGGGCCCAATTTTATACCAATGTTAATAGTGATGCCATTCAGGTAAGGAGTATGGTTCAAAATGTCAGTTCAGGAATGGATATGATGTGGCTTGTTTATGATCATTATCAACCTAATGATGTGGGATTACTTACTCTTTCTTCTCCCCATTCACAAGGCGATTGGGCAAAGCCCGTATTCACGGTACGAGCAAATGGTAAAGTCCTTATTGGAACTTCATGGAATAATACAGCGCTTTCCACTTGTAATGACTGTAATGAGTATCGATTGTTTGTCAAAGACGGAATAAAAACAGAAAAAGTAAAAATCGAAGTCCCTTCTACCAACGGATGGGCAGATTATGTTTTCAAAAAAGGATACCAACTCAAATCATTAGAAGAAGTAGAACAACATATTGAAGAAAAAGGACATTTGCCTAATATTCCTTCTGCAGAAGAAGTCGTAAAGAATGGAATCAATGTAGCAGAAATGGACGCAAAACTTCTGGAAAAGATTGAAGAGCTAACTCTTTATTCGATCGAACAAAATAAACAACTAAAATCCCAATCTGAAAAAATAGAGAAATTAGAAACGCAATTGGAATCTCTTCTTTCAGAAAAAACTAAATAAAACACAATGAAACCCGATAGGGTTACATCTGTCAGATAACAACAATAAAAAATATCCAGATGAAAAGAAAATTACTTTCTCTATCCTCATTATTAATAGGATTCTTTGGTTTTTCTCAAACCGTAGTTTATTTCAAATATGATGAAGCTGGAAATCAACGATACAGGGGTCCTAATATCAATGCTAAAAAAGCTCCGGAAGAACTAAAAAAGGAAGCTCAACCTGAAACTCAGGAGAAACCAGTTGCTTCTATACAACAGAATACAGCGATGGATGAAAAAACATTCTGGAAACAAGTCAGACTCTACCCTGTTCCGGTTAATGATTTTCTTACCATAGACTGGACTGACGAAGCAAATGAATTGATAGAATCTGTTTCGCTTTACCAGCATAGTACGGTCCACTGGAAATTTCAGCAGCAAAACATTCCAAGCTTAAATAAACAATTAAAAATCAATATGTCTGGTTTTGAATGGGGTGTTTATGTTCTTCGTTTCACCTTGAAGGACGGAAGGATATTCAGCAGAAATATTACGAAGAGATAGCAGATGTCAGGTTGCAGGTTGTAGGTAACAGGCAGCAGGAATATTGAGACCTACCGTCAGATCGAGTGAAATTTTCGCAGCGTAGCGAAGAATAATTTTGTATCGAGATCTGATTGTATTACCAAAGGACACCATTATCATACCATCATAATTATCAAAAAACTTATGAAATTTTTATATTCATTCATCATATCATTAAGCTCAGTTTTAAGCTTTTCACAAACCATACTCTACCAGCAGGAAAGTACGTCACGAACAGTACAAGACCCACAGGCAGTAGTATTGGCACAAGGATTCAAAGCTACAGCCAGTACTTCCAACCCATTTATAGCTAAGATTGGTACTGCCACAGAAAATCAGGGAGGGGGCCCTACAAATTCTAATGCAGGAGCAACTAACCCATCGGGAACAACAGCGCCGGATGGACAAAGCTTTCATGATACCCAAGGAAATATTGAGGTTTCCGAAGCAGGTCAATTACAATTTACCTTACCAATTGCCTTACCTCCGGGGATAAAAAGCGTGGCTCCTCAAATCAATCTTGTCTATGCCAGTGGAACAGGCAATGGTATTGCTGGATATGGATGGAACCTTTCTGGGATTACAGCCATTTCAAGAATAGGAAAAACGATTGAAAAAAATGGTGAAACAAAAGGAGTTCAATTAGATTACTCAGATTATTATAGTTTTAATGGACAACGACTTATTTTAAAATCAGGAGAATATGGCAAAGACGGAGCGGAGTATGTGACCGAGAAATATTCTAATGTAAAAATAAAGTCTGTAGGTATCGGACTGTTTTCAGGGCCAGCGCAATTCGAAGTTACTTTCGAAGACGGTTCACAGGCATGGTATGGAGCTACTGATGCGGGGCTAAATAATGCCAAAACTCCTATCGAATATAATATTGTAAAGTGGAAAGATGTACAAGGAAATTATATCACGTATAACTATTTACAATCAGGCCTTTCAAATGTTGCTGTGATTTCAAGTATCCAATGGGGAGGTAATGAAACACTTAATAAAGCGAATTTCAATGAGATTTTGTTTACTTATATTTCGAGAGATTTAGTCGAACAATCTTACGTTGCTGGTGCCGGGTTTATACAAAATAGTTTACTAAAGGAAATAAAAGTAAGTTCAAGTGGTAATCTATTCAAAAAGTATGTGATTGAATATGCTAATAATGATATAAAATATAAATTTGTTGAAAGGATAACAGAATATAACGCTAATAATGAAGCGGCTAATCCTATAGTTTTTAAAAATGAATCTAGTCCTGTTGGAACAAATATTATCAATTCGAACTCAAGATACGATGATATTTATGGAGATAATATAATTACAGGTGATTTCAATGGTGATGGTAAATTGGATTTCTTAAAAGGAAATACATTAATGCTTGGAAGACTGGATGGAAATAGTAATTTTATTAATGTTTCTTATGAAGGCAGTTTTTTATCTGTAATCAATACTCCTAAAAATAATGTTCTTCTAGATAGGCAATCATTTGCAACTTCTGTATATGATTATCAGAATAAAAAAATTATAATAAACTATTATGCGTTAAACTCGAGTAATATACTTGAAAAGTATAATTCTTTTGTATTAGATAATATCCCTCAAAGTATATTTGCTGAGGCACCATGTTATCCTGCTTATAATCAAAACATGTGTAATTCTGGTTTTTCAGTTGGAGTCTCAGCAAAAGAAGGCGATTTTAATGGAGATGGAGTTTCTGAATTGCTCCTTCTAGTATATGGTTCAACAAGCTGTGATTGCGAAGATTATTATGGATCTAATCAAACACGCACAAATACAAGTAGTGGAGAAGCTTATTTTTATGTTGATACAAAAACCAATTTCAACAAAAAATCTACATATGATCCTATATTATATACTGTAGGTGATTTTGACGGGGATGGAAAATCCGATTTGATAAACTTATCCGGTGGAAGCAACATATATTCATTTAATGAAACTTCAAAAGATTTTGAATTAAAAGTACAGTCTTCTGTCCAAATTAAATCTGAAGGAAGAAAATTTGGAGATTTTAACGGGGATGGGAAAATGGACATTTTAGCACCTGTAGGAGTTGGCTCTTCAGATTGGAAAATGTATATTTCAACAGGAAAGGGTTTCAAAGAGTTTTATTATTCTAATTTATATTTATATCAGCCTAGAACACAAGGAGCACTAACAAAAAGAAGAGTCACATTAAGGACATATTCTACATCTGATTTTAATAAAGACGGAAAAAGTGACTTAATGATCTTTGAATCACAAGTTTGGTTTAGAGAATGGGCTATCAACAATCCAGATTCAAGTTATGGTTTTAATTATTTAAGAAATGAAGGCGTTGATACAGCTGGAAAGCCTATTTTTTTAAATGTTTATAATATTGCACCAAAAGAGGCCACTGCATGGGGGGATCAAAATTCTGAAGACATCAATTATTCTAACTATGGAGAACATTATATTCCTTTATTCGGATCATTTCGTATAGCCCAACTCAATACAGAATTTGTTATTATTCATAAAACCAAACTCATCACTTGGGATCTTGGAAGTAAGATAGATAAAATTTCAAGGATAAATTCTATCACTCAAGGAGGCATAAAAACAGATATAGAATATTCCCCTTTAGTCAACGAAGGAAATATCTACAGATCTTACCTGGATGCAAACCCTCTAATGTACCCTTATGTCAATGTAAGGGAAAATTTGAATTATTATGTTGTTTCTAAATTGATTCAGGATCAAAGAAAGCAGGAGTTCAGATATAGGGATTTAGTGGCTCACCTTCATGGAAAAGGAACTATTGGATTCAGGCAAACAGCCAGATCTACCTTCTTTGCCAATGGTCTTGAAAATACGAAGATATGGACAGGATCGGAAATAAATCCTTTAAATGAAGGGCTTCCCTATAAAGACTGGTCGATCAGAACAAATGATGAAAATAAAGTATTTCCTGCAGATATTTCTTTAAATAATACGCAGTTATTATCATTTAAACAAAATGAATATAAAATTGATCGACTTTTAAATGGAAGTATTGTTTCTTCTACAGTAGCCAATACAAATAAATCAAAAATAGTCACCTCAATTAGCCCTGACACGACTACTTCTAAAGATTTTTTAAAAAACATAACAACTGTTCATAAAGTTGAGGCTTATGATAATCTGTATTTACCTAAAAAGTCTGTTACCAAAATTAATGATGGATTTGCAGTTTTAACCTCTGAATTAGAATACTATCCCCCTAATCTTACTCCAGGAACTAACTATAGTATTGGTAAGCCTAAGATCAAAACAGAAGTAATACAAGCATATGGCGATACTAAGTCATCTAAACAAGAGTATATCTATGAAAACAACCTGGTAAAAACTCAGATTACCTGGAACAGAAACAATTCCGGATCTATAACGGAAACTTATAATTATGATGGTTTTGGAAATATCACCAAAAAAGTAACCCGTAATAGTGTAGATGCTCAAACCCAAACTTCCGATGCTTTATATGACTCTAAAGGACGTTTTGTCGTAAAGAAAAAAAATAATCTGGGTCTTGAAACCAATATCATTTATAATGACTGGGGACAAATTGAAAAACAAACCGATCCGTTAGGTAATACATTAGATAATAAATATGATGAATGGGGTAAACTCTTAACCTCCAAAACCAACCTCAGCGGAACGACTTCTTACCAGTACGAAAGGGATAGTAATGCCAACCTTATTATAACTCAAAATGATCCGGATGGGAATATTTCTAAAAAATATACCAATAAACTTGGACAGGAATATAAAACCTCTACCAAAGCATTCGGACAGGGTCAATATATTTCTAAGCAAACCCAGTATGATGTACTCGGTAGAAAGATCAAAGAAAGTGAACCTTATTTTGAGGGACAAACTGCCAATCAATGGAATAGTATTGAGTATACGGATACCGTATTTCCTACTAAAATAACAGTCTCCTCATTCAACGGTCACAAAGCCGAAACTACAGTTTCAGGCCTGACAACCACTGTAAAAGAACTGAATGGTTATGCAAGAACTACTTCCAAGAGAACTGATGCTCTGGACAATGTAATTGCATCCACAGATAAAGGGGGAACGATTAACTTTTCCTATAATGCAGCGGGTGAACAAATCAAAGCCCAGTATGCTGAGAATAGTGTAACTACAAAATATGATGTATGGGGGAGAAAGTCAGAATTTAATGATCCGTCGAATGGAATCTATAAATACGAGTACGATGGTTTTGGGCAACCTAAAAAGATCATTAGCCCTAAAGGAACCAAAGAATATATTTATAATACTAAGGGACAACTTATCTCTCAAAGGGAACTATCCACTACGGATGCTGGAGAAGCCACCAACAAAACTATTTCTTTTTCTTATGATGATAAAGGAAGAGTCATTTCAAAATCAGGAACCTCAAAAGGACAAGCCTACAGTTCAAGTATCACTTATGATCCACAAGGAAGAGTTTTATCTTCATCTGAAAGCAGTAACGGAAAGTACTTTATCCAAAAAGGAATTACTTATGATGATAAAGCCAGGGTAACTACATACGAAAAGCAGTTGTATTCTTCAGGAACTTTAACTAAAGTACAGATAGAAAACCTGTACAGCAATTGGAGTGGAGAACTGTTCCAGGTGAAGGATAAAAATACAGGGAGAGTATTATGGCAGCTTCAGGAAACCAACGCTAAAGGACAGGTACTGAAAGCAAGATTGGGTACAGCCAATATTACCAATACCTATGCTCCTGATGGTTTCTTAACAAGTGTGAACCACTCTTCTACTGCCAAGCCAAGTATATTGCAGTTATCCTACTCTTTTGATGCCATTAAAAATGAGCTGAAAAGCAGAACTACCGGTGGTGATTTTAACATCATTGAGTCTTTTGATTATGATGATAACAACCGTCTGGTGAACTGGACCAATCCGGTTACAGGGGTCAAACCTAATGCTAACAGGAATGTATATGATGTGAAGGGAAGAATCCTGGAAAATGACCAGGTAGGAAGCATCAAGTTCCAAAACAACCAGAAAATCTACCAACCGACCAGTATGGTTCTTAATGCAACCGGAACACAGAATTACAATAATGACCTGATTCAAAGTATTGTCTACAATGAAAACAATGATCCAATATTCATTGATGGTGAAAAAGGAGATGTAGCGTTCCAGTACGGACTGACCAGTATGAGACAAAGGGTTTCTTATGGAGGAAATTTTGCAACTGATGGAGAAGGAAAGTTCACGAAGTTTTATAGTGAGGACGGAAGCTTTGAAGTAATTAAAGATAATATTACAGGAAGAGAGAAACACATCTTGTACATTGGTGGTAATCCATATGACAGCAATATTGTATATTTGAAAGACTATACCCAGAGTAGCGGTTCTTTTAGGTTTTTACATAAGGATTATATTGGAAGTGTATTAGCGATTAGTGATGAAGCAGGAAATAAACTGGAGCAAAGGCATTTTGATGCATGGGGGAATTTTACGCATTTAAAGATTGGAAATGCAGCTACTCTCACAGGAAATGCGCTCAACCAGCAACTTTCAGCCAATAATTTACTGATCGATAGGGGTTACACCAGTCATGAACATTTTGCTGAAGTAGGAATTATCCATATGAATGGCAGGTTGTATGATCCATTACTCAGAAGGTTCTTAAATGCTGATGAGAATATCCAGGATCCCACCAATACCCAGAATTATAATAAGTATGGATATGTAATGAATAATCCACTGATGTATAATGATCCGAGTGGGGAGCTGATCTGGTTTGTACCTTTAATTGCAGCTGCGGTTTCTGAGTTTTTTACAATGTATTATACTCAGACCCCTTTTGATCCGCTACGCTTAGCAGGAAATGCTGTAATTTCATACATAAGTGCAGGAATAACTGGAGTCATAGGGGGGGGTGTTTAAAATATCTCCGGGAGCAACAACCCTTGTTAAACTGGGAACCCTTGCAGCAAAAGCTGGGGCACACTCTTTCACCCAAGGTGTTGTTTCCACAGTACTGGGAGGAAATTTCTGGTCTGGAGTATTAAGTGCTGCATTTACTAGCGTATCTAATGATTTATTAGGGCTAGCCGGGGAAGGAAGTATATTAGCAAGCAATGGATTTGCATTATTTAGCGGAGCTGTGACTGGGGGTGTTGGTTCGGTACTCGGAGGAGGAAACTTCTGGATGGGGGCTGGACAAGGGCTAATTGTAACTGCTTTCAATTTCCTTGCTCATAAAGAAACTACTGTTGTTGAGGAAAATAATACCGATGGAGATTGTTCTACTTGTCCAAAAAATGCAAAAAATGGACAGTTCTATACAGAGGATTATACGATATTCGACAAAGAATTCTGGACTTGGGATAACATTAGTAATGGACGCAGATCTTATTCCTATTGGAATGATGAATGGAAGGAAATTAAACCTTTCGCAGGTACAGTTCCAATTGGTCCTGCAGGTTCATTTAATATATTAAAATTAAAGTCTTTGAAATCTGCATTATCATTATTCAAAGGAGGAAAATTAACTAATGCTGGACGCGCAGTAACAAAACATCCTGAATATTTTGGATTTGAATCTACAGAAGCTTTAATGAAAGTATTTAGAAGTCCAAGTGCTATAAATAATTTAGGAGCAACTACGGTAAAAAATATTTTACGTAATGGTGTTAGAACTACTGGGTCAGGAGGAAGGTATCCTCAAGGTTGGGTTACTTATACTTTACCAAATGGAAATGCCGCAAGTTGGACTGTAGACGGTATATTTATTGGATTTAGGGGATTAAAATAAATTAAATATGAAAAAGAATATTAGAATAGAAGAAGTCGGAGATATTAATTCAGACTATCCTTATTTAGAAGTCTTTTTAGAAGGAGATACATCACCTTTTTTAGAAATAGCAATTAATAATAAAGAATTATTATTTAAAATTTACACTCTTAAACAAAATATTCTATTAAGTTATGAAGAATGGGAATATATTCAAAAAGTCGCTAATGATTTTTTGCCACGAGCTTTAAAGGATGAGGATGATTACCTTAAGTGGTAATATCTCATTTATGATGATTTCAGATCTTAAAGCTATACCCGGTATTCCCCAGCTACCGCACGAATCTTTTCGTGTGGTGAGAAAATAATAAGCAAAACGGTTGCATACTGCAGCCGTTTTGTTATTTAAAAGACTTCCAATAGAACTACAGATTCGTGCAATAGATGTTCTTTATAGACAGCTAAATTCCTCTCAAAAGAATATTTTTAATATTCTGTTTAAATATATTAACCCAGCTACCGCACGAATCCTTTCGTGTGGTGAGAATAATAAGCAAAACAATTGTAGTCTGCTACAGTTTTTTAAGACCCCAAGCTGGTGCGAGCATCTTGCTCGTACCGTTCTTGAGAATGCACCCCATTTCTCAAGGAACTTTACCTACTCTCCAAAGTTTATAATGAAAACAATGATCCAATCCAATATTCATTGATGGTGAAAAAGGAGATGTAGCGTTTCAGTATGGATTGACCAGCATGAGACAAAGGGTTTCTTATGGAGGAAATTTTGCTGCTAGTGGGGAAGGAAAGTTCACGAAGTTTTATAGTGAAGATGGAAGCTTTGAAGTAATTAAGGATAATACCACAGGGAGAGAAAAACATATCTTGTATATTGGTGGTAATCCATATGACAGCAATATTGTATATTTGAAAGACTATACCCAGAGCAGTGGTTCTTTTAGGTTTTTACATAAAGATTATATAGGAAGTATCTTAGCCATTAGTGATGAAGCAGGAAATAAACTGGAGCAAAGGCATTTTGATGCATGGGGGAATTTTACGCATTTAAAGATTGGAAATGCGGCTACCCTCACCGGAAATGCTCTCAACCAGCAACTCTTAACTATGAGCCTAGTAATAGATAGGGGCTACACCAGTCATGAACATTTTGCAGAAGTCGGGATTATTCATATGAATGGAAGGTTATATGATCCACTTTTAAGAAGATTCTTAAACGCAGATGAGAATATCCAGGATCCTTCCAATACCCAGAATTATAATAAGTATGGGTATGTATTGAATAATCCACTCATGTATAATGATCCGAGTGGGGAGTTTGCTTTTTCAGTTTTTGTAGCATTATTATCTAAAGCCGTATTCTCTGCTACAATAATAAAAGCCTTTACCTATACAACAACTTCTTTGATTAATAAGAATTTTAGTGTCAACGGCTTTTTCAGGTCTGTTTCATATTCTGCAGCATGGTCGATACCAAGCTTTATTCTTACTTTTGGAATAGGAGAACTTTTACAGATTTCCAGCATTGTAAGTGCTTTGGGGCCTGACGGAGTGAGCATAGCCAGAGCAGGACTACATGCAGTAAGCATGGGAACGTTATCTACTTTTAATGGGGGCAATTTTTTCAATAACGCATTAAGTTCTGTTTTTGCCAGCCTTACAGGAGATCTTTTAAAAGGAACAGGAGGTTTCTTAGGAAGTGATTTAGGGCAGATGTTAAGCGGCATAACAACAGGAGGTGTAGGAAGTGTATTAGGGGGTGGCAATTTTTGGGAAGGGGCAATGAATGGATTTTTTATTATAGCTTTTAATCACTTGGCTCACTCAGAAGACATGCAACCTGATAATGGCTACGATAAAAATGGCAAGAAAATAAATGATAATGGAGGAGATACGACGGATTATCTATATGATGATCAAGGTAAAGTAATAGGATCAACAAGTGTAAAAATAAGTAACTTCCAGGGTGGAGAAGTAAGCTCCAATATGGAAGGTTACGGATACAGGATGAGAACTAGTGGAACCGGGGGAGCTTTATATGATCCGAGTTTTGACATGTTTACCGAATATTATCTTCCAGGCAAAATTGTTGGTAGAATTTGGTCAGGAGCAAAATTCATTTTTAGCACAAAGGTAGGAGGACAGTTTAGTCTGGGATGGCTTGACAAGCCTACTAAATTTATGATTAGATTTGAAAAACATAGCTTACCCAAAATAGGAGGAGGAAGAGGATATCCTATACATTTTAATATTGAAAAGATGGGTAAATTCAATAAACACATTTTTCCAAATCCTAAAGATTGGGGAAAATATAAAGTTCGTTAATTATGAAAGTTATACTATTACATATAATCGAATATCTTAATAAGAGAAATTACATATTTGATAAAACATCAATTGTTAACAATTCAAATATATACATAGAAAAGGAAATAGATGGAAAATTACTTTCTATAGATTTAAGGAAAGATTTGATAAAAATACAATTTAATCTTATTGAGAACTATTTTTTTGAAGATATTGAAGAAATTTTCACTAGTTTTTTTGAAGGAAAATATGTTATAAAATATTATTACTCTAAAGAGAAAATAATTTTTTCTAAATTAAAGTGGTTAAAAAAATCGAGCATATTGCAACAAAATAATATAAAAACAAAATATAAACTGTTTGATTGCTCATCTGTCAATAAAATAGAAAAAGATATTGGCATAGACTGGATGCAAAAAGATAATTCGATCTCTTAAATTCCCCCAGCTACCGTACGAATCCTTTCGTATGGTGAGAATAATAAGCAAAACGGTTGCAGACTGCAGCCGTTTTGTTATTTAAAAGACTTCCAATAGAACTACAGATTCGTGCAATAGATGTTCTTTATAGACAGCTAAATTCCTCTCAAAAGAATATTTTTAATATTCTTTTTAAATATATTAACCCAATGTTTTCTAAAAAAATTGTTAAATGAAAAACATAATATACTTGATTTTATTATGGAGCTGTAATCAGAATAATAAGGTTACCTCAATTTCATATGAAATTGAGGTAACTAAAAAACAATCTATTGAAATAAAAATATCAAACAATACAGACAAAAATTATTTTTTTACTCATCCTAAATTATTTTTTATAAAAACAAACAATAGAAGTAAGAACATATTAACGGAAGATATAATTACTGAGGCTAAATATAATTATGATGATTTTATATTTTTAGGAACCAAAAAATCCAATTCATTTATAACCGTCCATAATACCTTCCATAATTGTAATTCAATCTTTTTTCTATTAAAAAAAGGAGAAAATATAAAATTAAAGTACAACATTAAAAACAGTGAAGATTTATCATTTGGAAGATACTCTGTTATTATAAATGATTTAAATTGCAATACAGATCTGATAAAAAAGAAAATTCCAGCAGATTTTATCTACTACAAAGATTCATTATCAATTCCTCACGAAATAAATATTAAATAACAAGACTTTAGGCTTTTCTATTCTAGCAAGACTTAAAAAGTCGAGCTTTTTTAAAATACTTTGTTGATGTAAAACAATAATAACACAGAATTTACTCACCAAAGAAATTTTCTAGAAAAAGCCCCAGCTACCGCATGAATCCTTTCGTGCGATGAGAATAATAATATAAACCGAGGATTATGTGTAAATTACACCTATGAAAAGGCATCATGCTTCTTTTTAAATAGAACCATACGAAAGGATTCGTGCGGTAGAAAGAGGCTCGCGCTTTACACACATTATGGTATGGTTTTAATCTATATCCTTCTAATCAGATATTGGCTATGCCTATTTATAGTATTGAATATAAAAATAGATATAAATGGTTAAAAAAATAAAAATTTTCAAAAGTTTTCTATTGATTATAATAATTCTCGTAAGCTGTGTTTCCAATGAGACAAAGTTTCAGATAACTATCTCATCATTGCAAGAGGCAGATAAACCTTACCCTATAATTATTTTAACAAATAAGAGGAAAAATGACGAACCGAAATTTCCCGAACATTATTACCAGATACATCAAAGAGATTTAAAAAAAATTGAAAAAAAATGTTCAGTTAAAAGAAAATTGGGAGAACAAAAATTATTATTAATTGAAATAAATAAGAATAACAAAAAAGAAAAATATTTTTTTAATAAGAAAGAAAGTATTGACATTCTTAAAGATATCCAAAAGTTTACTTCTGGTTATGATAATGAAAGCCTAACAGAAGATCTTTTATACCTTCAAAAAGTGACTGAAAATTTATCTTCTCTATCATCCTCGAACAATGAATAATATGAAGTACTTATTAATTATTTTATTACTTCTTCTTTCAAATAAAGAAATTAACGAGGTAAACACTATCACAGATATTGCAATTTATTATGAAGGAGATATGGATAAACCATTTCCTAAAATAATTTTTTGTAAAAGTTGTAATGATAATATTGATTTTAGAATTTATCAATTTAAAATGGATGATGATTTTTTTAAAACCGTAAATATTTTTTTATTATCAAGCAAACATACTGAAAAGAAAGAGGGGAATACTGTCTTATCAGTAACTATCAATAATAATGGTAAACGGTTTTTAAAGAAAAATGATGCAAGTTCACTTATAAAGATTATAGAACCATTTGTGTATTCTAAAAACAGCAAATTATTAAATAGTCAACTTAATAAGTATGATAAAATACTCAATTAATAAAATAATTTTGAACTCCCCAGCTACCACACAAATCCTTTCGTGTGATGAGAATAATAAGCAAAACGGTCGCAGACTGCAGCCGTTTTATTATTTAAAAGACTTCGAAGTATTAATGATAACCATTATACTTTAAATTTCAAATATATTTTGTCAGTCTTACAGTTGTAGGCTGGCTTGATATTTTTACAAGAAACATCAAAGACTTCTAAGGAACTATACGAAAGGATTTGCGCGGTAACGAAGGGGGATTAAAACTTTTAGATTGGGCGGCAAGTAGAATTTCACCTTTTTTAATGACACCAATAATGCAAATAAATCAATAATCTACTTATCAAAAGAAGAACATAGTTATGGGACTAGCAAGAGTTATTCAAGAATTTAGTAAAGAAGAAGAAGAAGAAGTTCTTCATAAAGAATATGAATTAGAAATTACATCAACACAGCTACTAGAAGAACTAGGCAATTTAATTCTTAACGAAGATGATTATAAAGATGAAATTTATGATCAATATAGTTTAACACAGCTACAAGTTCAAAAACTAAAACCTTTTTTAAAGGAATTACTAAAGGAAGATTTTGAAAAATATACGTACGAGCTAGGTTGTTATGAAGAAGAATAAAGTTTAACAATGTATTTCCCATATCGTCTCAGAGAGTGTCATGTTGTACAAATTTTATGACTCTGTGCTGAGGAATATTAGACTATGGTAATTTTATAGTAAAAATTAATAGAACAATAGGCCAGCGACAAGCAGTCTTTTTTGAAGACGTTAGATCCTGTATACTATATCCAAACTGAAAAAGGATTTATCAAAAACCTAAAAATCAAAAAGATATTGTACAACAATTTCCTTCTTAATCAATCATAAAAAAAGCTTTGTAAACCTACAAAGCTTTTTTTATTTTTAGAACAGCTCACCTGCCACTTTCTTTATATTATCACTTTTTCCCATTGAATAGAAATGTAAAACAGGAACTCCGAAATCAAGCAATTCTCTGCATTGATTAATCGCCCACTCTATTCCTATCTGTCTCACCACCTCATTGTTTTTAGCACTTTCAACTTCATTAATCAATTCTTCAGGTAAATCAATTTTAAATACTTGTGGTAAAAGCTTTAAATGTTTCTTCGTAGCAATAGGTTTAATCCCGGGAATGATAGGTATGGTGATTCCCATCTCTCTTGCCTTTTGAACAAATTCAATAAATTTTTTATTATCGAAAAACATCTGGGTTACAATATAATCTGCTCCGGCATCTACTTTCTGTTTCAGCCATTTTAAATCGTAATTCATGGAAGGGGCTTCTATATGTTTCTCCGGATATCCGGCTACTCCAATGCAGAATTTGTTGAGTTCATCACAAATCTGATCTTCATTATGAAGATATTTTCCACGTCCGAGATCGTTGATTTGATGCACCAGATCCATCGCACTTTCATGTCCTCCGGGAGTTGCCTCAAAATATTGATGCCCTTTCATAGCATCTCCACGAAGTGCCATAATATTTTCAATTCCCAAATACATACAATCTACAAGAAGGTATTCAGTCTCTTCTTTTGTAAAGCCTCCACAAAGCAAATGGGGTACTGTATCTACATTATATTTATGCTGAATCGCGGCACATATCCCAAGCGTTCCGGGACGCATTCTCGTGATTCTGCGTTCCATTAAACCATTTCCTTTATCCAGATAGATATACTCTTCCCGTGAGGTGGTTACGTCAATAAAAGGTGGTTTAAATTCCATTAAGGGATCTATATTCTTATACAGGTCTTCAATTCCGATCCCTTTTTGTGGCGGAACAACCTCTAAAGAGAATAAAGTTTTTCCATTTGCCTTTCTGATATGTTCTGTAATCTTCATGTTTATTAATCTGCTAAATTAGGTGATAGCCATTTCCTGGCTTCCTGGATGCTACAACCTCTTCTTCCGGCATAGTCTTTCAATTGATCTTCTGTTATTTTTCCCAGCCCGAAATATTTTGCATGTGGACTTCCAAAATAATATCCTGATACGGATGCTGTTGGAAACATGGCTAAACTTTCTGTAAGATAAACTCCAATATTTTCTTCCACTTTTAAAAGATCCCAGATCGTTTTCTTTTCTAAATGATCTGGGCAGGCCGGATATCCTGGCGCTGGACGTACTCCTTTATATTTTTCTGCAATGAGGTCTTCGTTGGTCAAGTCTTCCTGCTTGGCATATCCCCAATATTCCGTTCTTACTTTTTTATGCAAAAATTCGGCGTAAGCTTCTGCAAATCTGTCTGCAAGTGCTTTTACCATAATGGCATTATAATCATCATTGGCTTTTTCATATTCTTCTGCTAGTTCATCAGTTCCAAAACCTGTCGTAACACAGAAAGCCCCCATATAATCTGTTTTACCGGATTTTTGAGGAGCAATAAAATCACTCAATGCCAGGTATTCCTTTCCTTTGGATTTCTGAAGCTGTTGTCTTAAGGTCAAAAACTTAGCTTGTTCCTGGTTGTTCTCATCAAGGATGATAATATCATCACTTTCATTAGCATTAGCTTTAAAAACACCAAAAATAGCTTTGGCTGTCAATAGCTTTTCATCAAGAATTTTTTTCAAAATCACCTGGGCATCTTTAAAAAGCTCTTTGGCTTGTACGCCTACTACCTCATCTTCAAGAATGTTTGGGTACTTTCCATGGAGATCCCAGCTTCTGAAAAAAGGAGACCAATCGATAAAAGGTACCAGTTCATATAAATCCTGATCCTGAAAAACCTGTACTCCGATGTTGTTCGGAGTAAAAATCTCTTCGTTCTCCCAATCTATTTTAAAATGGTTTTTTCGGGCCTCTTCAATAGAAACATATTCTTTATCTACCTGTCTGTTCAGGAATTTTTCACGGAAATCAGAATATTCGCTTTTTAGGTCGTCTACGTATTCTTTATTACGATCTCCAAGCAAAGAACTTACTACATTTACAGCTCGGGAAGCATCATTAACGTGAACGACAGCATTTTTGTATTTTAAATCTATTTTCACAGCAGTATGGGCTTTAGATGTCGTTGCTCCTCCTATCAATAGAGGAAAGTCCAGGTTTTGTCTTTCAAGTTCTGCAGCGATATAAACCATTTCGTCCAGACTCGGCGTAATCAAGCCACTTAATCCGATAACATCCACTTTTTGTTCAATAGCTGTCTGAATAATTTTTTCAGCCGGAACCATTACCCCCAGATCTACAATTTCATAATTATTACAACCCAGTACAACACTCACAATATTTTTACCAATATCATGAACATCCCCTTTAACTGTGGCCATAAGTATTTTACCATTCGCCGGCCTGGATCCGTCTTTTTCAGCTTCGATATAAGGCTGTAAATAGGCAACGGCTTTTTTCATAACCCTTGCAGATTTTACTACTTGCGGAAGAAACATCTTTCCGCTTCCAAATAAATCTCCTACCACTCCCATCCCCGTCATCAAATTGATTTCAATAACGTGCAATGGCTTCGCCGCTTCTTTTCGTGCTTCTTCAACATCTTCTTCAATAAAACGGTCAATTCCTTTTACTAAAGCATGAGTGATTCTTTCCTGTAAAGTTTTTTTTCTCCACTCTAAATCTTCAACTTTTTCCTTTTTTACAGATCTATGTTTTTCAGAATAATCGAGAAGTCGCTCTGTTGCATCTTCTCTCTTATCAAGAATAACATTTTCTACAAGCTCTAACAGCTCTTTATTAATCTCATCATATACCTCCAACATAGCAGGGTTTACAATCCCCATATTCATTCCGGCCTGGATTGCGTGATATAAGAAAACAGAGTGCATCGCTTCCCTCACTGTATCATTTCCACGGAAAGAAAAAGAAACATTACTGACTCCGCCACTCACAGAGGCATAAGGTAAATTCTGTCTCACCCACCTGGTAGCATCAATAAAGTCCAGAGCATTTCTTCTATGCTCATCCATTCCCGTAGCTACCGGAAAAATATTTAAATCGAAAATAATATCTTCAGCCGGGAACTGGAGCTGGTTGACAAGGATATCATAAGATCTTTTTGAAATTTCTATTCTTCGATCTAATGTATCCGCTTGTCCCAACTCATCAAAAGCCATCACAATAACGGCAGCACCATATCTCTTAATCGCTTTGGCTTGTTTTATAAATTCTTCTTCCCCACCTTTTAAACTGATGGAATTTACAACACACTTTCCTTGTGCAACCTGAAGTCCGGCTTCAAGAATTTCCCATTTGGAAGAGTCTACCATAATTGGAATTCTTGCAATATCGGGCTCAGAAGCGATCAGGTTAAGAAATTTAATCATGGAAGCCTTTCCATCGATTAACCCATCATCAAAATTAACATCAAGAATCTGTGCACCACCTTCAACCTGATGACGTGCAATATCCAATGCTTCAGAGAATTTCTCCTCTTTAATTAATCTTAAAAATTTTTTAGACCCCGCAACATTAGTTCTTTCACCAACGTTGATGAAATTACTCTCCGGTGTTATGATAAGAGGCTCAAGGCCTGACAATCTTAAATATTTCATCAATTTTTTATTCTTCTAAAATGTAATATGCATTATTTGCATTCTGCCTCAGCAAGTCCACATGCTTGCCCAAGGCTGTAAAAATTGGAAATCTTTTATATGCTAACCCATGTTCTTTCGCAAACTCTTCTATTTCCTCCGTAATCTCATTATAGTACATATAACTGTAATTGGGGAATAGATGATGCGCTACATGAAAATTGAAATTTCCCAGTACATTTCTGATCAGCCAATTGTTATTGGACAAATCATTGGTGACTTCCAATTGGTGTCTGATCCAACTGAATGGAAGCCCATTTTCCTTATCTAATTTAGGGAAGGCATTATCCGGAAGCGGATGTAATGGTAATAAAACAAATAATGCAAAAATACTTGCAGTGATTATCTGCAAAAACCACGCTCCCAACGCCAGGCCTATCGATACTTTAAAAAACAGAACAGGAACGACAATCTGGTAAAAGAAATAAAACAGTTTATAAGCCACCATTTTCACTTTTTCAACTACCGGAATGGCACCCTGGGTTTTTAAAATCACCCTATTATTATCAAAAAAATCCCTGAAATCTCTGATAAACATCCAATTAAATAAGTATAACGGATATACCAAAAAGAAAAACAAATGCTGGTATTTTTGAATCCCTTTTGCTTTAATCCATGGAATAATCAGCAACAATCCACTCTGTTCAATATCCGTATCCCATCCGTCTACATTAGGGTATGCGTGATGGCTTGCAATATGTCTTTTTTTCCAGATATAAGAATTAGCTCCCACAAAATCAAAAATTTGCAGAACCATCCCATTTAGTTTTTTATTTTTGAATATGTTATTATGTGCCGCTTCGTGAATTAAATTCAGATAAATCAAAACTAAAGTGATTCCCATTAGAATGAAACTTAAAATGTAAATCCATGATTTTTCAGAATTAATTAAGGCAAAAGCGTAAAGCCCAATGTAAACAAGGGGCAATAAAACAGCTTTAATCTGAACATAAATATCTCTGTTCTCAGAAATATTTTCAACTCGTTGGTTCACCTTTTTTCTCAATTCGTTAAAAAGCTTTGTATCTTCTGTACTCTTTAAATAACTAGGCTTTTCCATATGATCAATTTTAGTTTAACTTAAAATTAACAATACCGGCCCATTTTTTTATAACTGATTCAATAAAAAAAATCTATTAAATCATACAAATTCTCTCAATTTTCTTGGCTCATACTTGTCTACCAGATCAGCGATGGCATTGATATGATCAGGGGTTGTTCCGCAACATCCACCAATAATATTGATCAATCCTTTTTCTACATATTCCCTTATTTGTTCCGCCATAAATTCAGGAGTTTCATCGTATTTACCAAACGCATTCGGTAATCCTGCATTCGGATAAGCTGAAACATAAAAATTCGAATTATGAGCAAGCGTTTCCAAATACGGCGTCAATTGATTAGCTCCTAAAGCGCAATTGAAACCTACGCTCAATAAGTTCAGGTGTGAAACTGAAATTAAAAAAGCTTCTGCGGTTTGTCCGCTTAACGTTCTTCCTGAGGCATCCGTAATCGTTCCTGACACCATTATTGGTATTTTAATTCCTCTCTCATCCTGAATTTCATCAATCGCAAATAAAGCAGCTTTTGCGTTCAAGGTATCGAAGATAGTTTCCACCAGCAAAATATCTGAACCTCCATCTAAAAGAGCCTCCGATTGTTGCTTATAAGCAATTCTTAACTCATCAAAAGTAATCGCACGGTATCCCGGATCATTAACATCCGGACTCAGGCTGGCTGTTCTGTTCGTAGGACCAATAGATCCTGCTACAAACCTTGGTTTATCAGGATTTTTTGCTGTGAATTCATCACATGCTTTTCTCGCAATTCTTGCAGATTCATAGTTCAGCTCATAGACCAAATCCTCCATATGGTAATCTGCCATAGCTATTGTCGTCCCGGAAAATGTATTCGTTTCAATAATATCCGCCCCTGCTTCAAGGTATTTTTTATGAACTTCTTCAATAGCCTGTGGCTGGGTCAGGGAAAGTAAATCATTATTTCCTTTTACCAAATGAGGATAATCTTTGAAACGTTCACCACGGTAATCCTCTTCTTCAAACTTATATCGCTGAAGCATTGTTCCCATTGCTCCGTCAAGAACTAAAATTCTTTTCTGAAGTGCTTTATGTAATTGTTCTAAACTTTTCATTTTATAGGTTTTGGCTAAAGCCCTTATAATTATTTTTGATAAAATGGGCTAAAGCCCATTCCAATTGAATCAATCCAAAGCCTGCTTCAGATCGGCAATGACATCTTCGACGTTTTCCAACCCTACGGAACAACGAACAAGACCTGCAGTAATTCCCACTTCATTTCTTTCGTCATCAGTCAGTTTTGAATGCGTTGTAGAAGCCGGATGGGTCACAATAGTTCTGGTATCTCCAAGGTTTGCAGAAAGAGAACACATTTTTATTTTATCTAAAAAATTTCTGCCTCCTTCTATTCCTCCTTTTATTTCAAAGGCTACAATATTCCCTCCTAGTTTCATTTGTTTTTTAGCTACCTCATAGCTTGGATGAGAAGGTAAAAAAGGATATTTGACTAAGTCTACATTAGGATGGCTTTCCAAAAATTCAGCAACCTTTAGAGCATTTTCACAGTGCTTTTCTACTCGTATCGCCAAAGTCTCCAGACTTTTTGATAGTACCCACGCATTAAAAGGAGACATTGCCGGTCCGGTATTTCTGGCAAAAAGATAAATTTCTCTGATCAGATCTTCTCTTCCTACTGCCACACCTCCTAAAACTCTTCCCTGACCATCAATTAACTTTGTTGCGGAATGCACCACAACATCCGCTCCATATTTAATAGGCTGCTGAAGATAAGGTGTTGCAAAGCAATTATCTACAATAAAGATAAGATTATGTTTTTTAGCAATATTCCCAAAAAATTCCAGATCTAAAATTTCGATCGCAGGATTTGTCGGAGTTTCCAGATATAGAATTTTGGTATTAGGCTGAATGAGTTTTTCTACGTTTTCAGCATCTTCAGCTTTAAAATAAGTAGTCTCAATATTCCATTTAGGAAAATACTTCGTAAATAAAGTATGGGTAGATCCAAAAACCGACTGACAGCTCACAATATGATCTCCTGCATTTAATAAGGTTGCAAACGTAGAGTAAATCGCTGCCATTCCGGTTGCAAAAGCATATCCTGCTTCTGCTCCTTCCATTTTTACAATCTTATCCGTGAATTCCGTAACATTTGGGTTAGAGAACCTGCTGTACAAATTCTTAGGCTTCTCTTCCGCAAAGCTAGCTCTCATATCTTCAGCATCCTGAAAAATAAAGCTGGATGTCAGATACAAGGGAGTTGAATGCTCATCAAACTGGGTTCTCTCAGTCTGGGTTCTTATAGCATAGGTTTCAAAATTTTCCATATAGTTTTAATTCGTTAATCTAACAATCTATCAGTTTAACAATGTACCAATTGCTAGACTGTTACATTGTTAAACTGTTACATTATTAATATTATTTAGTTTCACTTACTCTTAAAATATCACCGAAAACTCCTCTAGCTGTCACCTGCGCTCCGGCTCCGGCTCCCATGATAACAATTGGATTTTCACCATAGCTTTCCGTATAGATCTCAAAAATTGAATCTGATCCTTTCAATTGTCCCAATGCAGAGCTGGCAGGAACAGAGACTAGTTTTACATCAAGCTGCCCTTTTTCTTCCTGTAAATCACCATGTAAATCACCTACATAACGTAATACATGATCCGGTTCCTGATTATCCTTTATCTTCTGGTATTCTGCATCAAGCTCTTCCAATCTTGAAATAAATTCATTTTTATCTACTGCCAAAAGGTCTTCCGGAATAAGATTTTGGATATTAATATCACTGAACTCATTGATAAGATCCAGTTCTCTTGCCAGAATCAAGAGTTTTCTTGCCACATCATTTCCAGAAAGATCTTCACGTGGATCCGGTTCCGTAAAACCTTTTTCCATAGCCTCGCCGATGATGGTTGAAAACTGATCATTTCTCACAGAAAAATTATTAAAAATATAGCTCAAAGAACCGGAGAACACTCCTTTTATTCTTGTAATATTCTCTCCTGAAAGGTGTAATAATTTGATGGTATCAATCAAAGGCAATCCTGCTCCAACGTTAGTTTCATACAGGTAACGTCTGTTGTTTTTATTCAACGTATATCTTAGTTTACGGTATTCTTCAATCGGGAGAGTATTGAAAATTTTATTGGAAGACACCAGATCGAATCCGTTTTCAGCCAAGGCATGATAGTTTTTAACAAAATCTTTACTTGCTGTATTATCCACTACAATTAGATTTTCCAACTGGTTTTCTTTTGAAAAACTAATCAGCTCTTCTACATTGGATGGATGCTCTGCTACAGAGACCTCATCATTCCAATTGTTATCAAAACCTTTTTTATTAAATGCAATCTTTCTCGAGTTAGCCACTGCTACCACTTTAAGATCAATTTTCTTACGTCGCTTAATTTCTTCTGAAGATTCTAACACCTGGTCAATTAATGTTTTTCCAACATTTCCGTGCCCAATAATGGCTAAATGAACTGTTTTAGGTTTCTTAGAAATTTCAGATTCAATGATATTTTTAGTTTTTTCATCCTGAGATGAAGTCACCACAATATTGACCCGCTTTTCACTCGCTATCTGGTTAAGCAGCAAAGGAAAAACATTATTTCTCGCCAGCTCAGTAAGTACTTTATTAAGATCTTCAGCGACAAATCCTAAAACAGAAACATTGTTAATACTGTAAATCTGGGATACTTTCCCTGACTTTCTTTCTGCTTCAAATTCATCGATCAGACAATTCACTGCTTTTTCAGAATCATTTTCGTGGACAAGAATCGAAAGTCCGTTTTCGATTGCTTGCTGGGAAATTACCCCAACACTGATTCTCGCCAAAGTAAGTGCTTTAAAAATTCTTCCGTCAATACCGATTTCTCCTAAGAAATCTTCTCCTTCAAATTTGATGATTGATCTGTTTTTTAAAAATTTTATTTCGTTAGCATTTTT